>DATMFX010000284.1:0-4631 GCA_035555995.1 Hyphomicrobiales bacterium
CGCACCTGGCCTGCGGCGGCATCGAAGCCTTGTTCCTTCTTGCGCCAGATGACGCTGCGCACGTCTTCGGCGGTAATGTCCCGGATCGGCTTGCTGCCGATGTGCGGCAGGATGTCCTTTTCCAGGTAGCGACGGGGCATGGTCACGTTCTTGCGGTCGCGTGACTGGATGTCCTTGAAGAAGCGTCCGGCGAATTCGGCCACGGTGGCGTCTTCTGCGCCAGCCACTTTCTCCTGTTGCTTTTTCTGTGCTGGAGACTGGCCCAGCGCCACCAGATGTGCCGCTTCATCCCGCTTCAGGCGGGCGTTCTTCAGGGTAAGCGCCGGGTACTTGCCGAGTGTGAGCTTTTCCCGTTTGCCATCCAGCCGATAGCGATAACGCCAGACGATGCTGCCACTCGGCAGCACTTCCACGTACAGCCCACGATCGTCGCTGACGATGTACGAGGCATCCTTGGGCTTGAGTGCTTTGAGTGCGGTATCTGTGAGAGACATGGACCATCCTTTGGGTCCATGAAAGTCAACAGTCAGGCCATTCGGTGAACTTGGACCCATATATGGACCCGAACAGCAATGGCTTTGACTGTATCACCGAATCACTCAGCAGACAAAAATCCCTTTATTTACGAGGCTTTCAGCCGTTCCGGCAGACATCAGTGGACGTCCATGGACCCCATATCACTTCCCGATGCAAAACGACCCAAAAATCTCCCCCAATAAATCATCACTGCTCACCTTCCCCGTAATCTCCCCCAGCGCGTCCTGCGCGCGGCGCAGGTCTTCGGCCATGAGTTCGCCGGAGTGGGTGGCGTTGAATTGGCGTTTCGCGTCATGCAGGGCGTCCTGGGCGCTGAGGAGTGCGCTGAGGTGGCGGCGGCGGGCGATGAAGCCGCCTTCTTCGCGGGGAACGAAACCGGCGAGGTCCAGCAGGGCCTGGCTGAGGTGTTCGAGGCCATCGCGCTGCAGGGCGCTGAGCCGGATGCAGGGGCGGCCTTCGATGGTGGTGGTTCCTGGCGGAAGCTGGCAGAGGTCGATCTTGTTCAGCACCAACAGGGTTTTGGCGACGAGCTCGGGATCGGCCTTGAATTCCTGCCAGAGGGGTTCCTGAGCCAGGTCGGGAGGCAGGACAGCGTCCGGGCTGAGCACATTGGATAGGACTGTGGTCGGCGTGACTTCGTCGGCAGTATCTTCGATGAGTCTGTTGCCCTGGTTGGTTTCGCGGGCGGTATTCATGATTTGCGACGCATCGATCACCAACAGAATGCCATCGGCTTGCTGTAGTGCCTGGCGTGCCCGGCGGATGCCTTCCTGTTCCACGGGATCAGTGCTTTCGCGCAGGCCGGCGGTGTCGGTGATGTGCAAGGGCAAGCCCTGGAGCGTGAGCTGGGTGTCGAGCAGGTCGCGGGTGGTGCCGGGGATGTCGGTGACGATGGCGCGGTCGAAACCGGCGAGGGCGTTGAGCAGCGAGGATTTGCCGGCGTTCGGTGCGCCGGCGAGCACCAGGTGCAGGCCTTCGCGCAGGCTCACGCCTTCTTTTGCTTGTTGCAGCAGGCGGGCAAAGTCCGCTTCCAATATCTGCAGGCGATCCTTGACCGATTGTTCCGCCAAAAAGTCCACGTCTTCGTCGGGGAAGTCGAGCGCGGCTTCCACGTAGACGCGCAGGCGGGTGAGGTCGGTAACCAGCGCATTGACGGCGTCGGAGAAGTCGCCGCGCAATGAGCGCACGGCATAGCGGGCGGCGGTGTGGGAGGCGCTGTCGATCAGGTCGGCGATGGCTTCGGCCTGGGCCAGGTCGAGCTTGTCGTTGAGGAATGCCTGTTCCGAAAATTCGCCGGGCCGTGCCAGCCGCGCGCCCCAGGCGTTGAGCTGGCTCAGGATGAGGTCGGCAACGATGGGGCTGCCGTGGATGTGGAATTCCACCACGTCTTCGCCGGTGAACGACGCGGGCGCCTGAAAATACAGCACCAGCCCCTGGTCGATCAGTGCACCGGCGGCGTCGCGAAAACTGGCGAGCCTGGCAAGGTTCGGTGGTGGCGCCAGGCCGCTGAGCCGTTGGCACAGCGCAAGCGCCTGGGGACCGGAAACGCGGATGATGCCGACTCCGCCTCTACCCACCGGAGTCGCAAGCGCGCAGATGGTGTCGGCGGAGTTGGCCATGGGAGCAGGGTCAGGACTGTTTTGCCGCCGATTGCATCTCGAGCTTGGTGGTGAAATACCACTGTTGCATGATGCCCAGCAGCGCGTTGACCAAATAGTACAGAACCAAGCCTGCCGGGAACCACAGGAAGAAGCCGGTGAACATCACGGGCATCCACTTCATCAGCTTGGCCTGGGTGGGATCGGTGGTGGGCATCGGCGTCATGTGCTGTTGCAGGTAGTAGGCGCCGCCCAACAGCAGCGGCAGCACGAAGTAGCTGTCCATCATCGACAGGTCGCGGTACCAGAGAATGAACGGCGCCTGGCGCAGTTCCACGCTTTCGTTGAGTACCCAGTAAATACCGAAGAACACCGGCATTTGCAGCAGCACCGGCAGGCAACCGCTGAAGGGATTCACTTTTTCCTTGCGCCACAGTTCCATCTGCGCCTGCACGAATTTCTGCTTGTCCTCGCCGTAGCGTTCCTTCAGCTGGTTGATCTTGGGCTGCAGCTTTTTCATCTTGGCCTGCGAGTTGTACTGCTTGGCCGACAGCGGCAGGAACAGCGTGCGGATCACTACAGTAAGCAGGATGATGGCCACGCCGAAGTTGCCCACCAGTTCGTAGATGCGGGTGAGCAGCCAGAACACCGGATAGGCGACGAACCAGAACTTGCCGTAGTCAATGGTCTGTTCCAGATTGGGCGCGATCTGGCCAAGGCGTTCCTGGTCCTTGGGGCCGGCCCACAGCGAGGCGCCAAGCTGCGCGCTCTGGCCGGGTGCCACGACGTATTCGGGGCCCACGAAGCCCATCAGGTATTCGCCGGCGTTGTTCCTGCGCATGGAAAAGGTATTGGTGTCGTTTGCGCTTGGAATCCAGCTGCCCAGGAAATAGTGCTGGGAGAAGCCGATCCAGCCGCCGTTCATGCTGTACGATTTGACGCCGTCGTCGATGTCGCCGAACTTGGCTTTCACGTAGGGGTCGTCGGGGGCGGTGCTCACGGCGCCGAGGAAGGTGCGGATGCCGAAGCCCGAGGCGGCGTTGCTGGGGTCGGGGCTGGCATTGCGCTTGATCTGGCCGTAGAGGTTCACGGCGAAGGGCGCGGCGGAGCGGTTGTTGATCAGGTAGTTGAGTCCGATCAGGTAGTCTTCGGCGCTGAAGCGATAGCGTTTGGTGATGTTGACGCCGTTGACGGTAGTGGTCAGGTCCACGTTCAGCTCGCCTTCGCTCAGCGTGTAGCTGGTCTGCGCCGCCTGGTAGCGCGGACGGCCATCGGGGCTGGCGTCGGGGCCGTTCTGGCCCACCAGGCCGCTTTGCGCCACGTAGACCATGCTGGAATCGTTGCGCAGGAGGCGGAACGGATCCTCGGGCGCATCGAGCGTGGCGGGGAAGCGCGGCAGGCTCACTTCCACGATGTCGCCACCGGCGAGATCGATGGTGACGGTCTGCACCGGGGTGGCAACGGTGACCAGTCTGGCCGCGGGTACCGCCGCCGTATTGGTAGCGGTGGCCTGTGCGCTGGATTGCACGCTTGGCACGTCCTGGGTGGCGTCTGCCGTGGCGTTCGGCACGTCGTTGAGGTTGAGCGTTTCCGCGCGGCTGCTCTGGTCGGTGTCGATTGGCGCGATGGTGGGGAACTCGTCGTTCCAGGCCAACAGCAACAGGTAGCTGACAACAGCCAGGGCGAGAATAAGGAGATTGCGCTTGTGGTCCATTAATCGTTCAACTTCTGTTTAAAGCCAAGGGGAAACGAGGTGGGAACGGGGTCGAAACCGCCCTCGCACAAGGGGTTGCAGCGGCAGATGCGCAGCGCGCCCAGCGTTGCCCCCGCAAGCGCGCCGTGCGTGCAGATGGCCTCGCGGGTGTATTGGGAACAGCTGGGATAGAAGCGGCAATTGGTGCCCAAAAGCGGGCTGAGCCAGCGTTGATAAACGCCGATGAGCTTGAGCAGGACCCAGGCGAGTGGCGAGGTCGGCGAAACGGTTGCTTGTTGAACTTGCCTGGACATGCCTTGGCCAACCCTTCGTTGCGTGTATATCCGCGGCTTTTAGGTTTGTGACAACGGGATTCTGGGAGATCTAGCCGCCTTGCGCGCCAGTTCGTCCAGCAGCGTTTGAATCATGGCGATGATCGCAGGATTGTCCTGTGCGGACAAACCGGGACGGGCCATGGCGACCAGGTCCAGCGCGGCAAGTTGCCGGGCGCGTTGGCGGAACACTTCCCGCAAGAGCCGCTTGACCCGGTTGCGGCGCACCGCGCATCCCACGTTTTTCTTGGAGATGACCAGCCCGAGACGAGCCTGGGCCTGACCGGTATCCTTGGCCAGAATCAGCAGGAACGGCGTGGAAACCTTGAAATCCGCCGCCTTGAACACGGCACCGTAGTCCGCCGCCTTGAGCAGTCGCTGCTGCTTGGTGAAGCGCTGGTCTCCAGGCAAAGCAAATCCCCCAGCCCGGCGGACCCAAGCGGGCCGGCGGGCGATTCGGGTGAAGGCGGA
>DATMFX010000285.1:0-4587 GCA_035555995.1 Hyphomicrobiales bacterium
CAGCCAGAGCACACCGTTGGAATCCTCCAGAACGAGCTGGTTGGATGACTCGCCGTTCTCGGCAAAGAAGTCGCCGATCACCACGCGCTCGCCCGACTTGAGCACCACCACCAGGTTGGTGCCCTGCTGGGTGATGGAAGCGATTTCCTCCGGCCCATAGGGCAGCTTGACCACGCTGCCTTCAGTCAGAGCAATTGCCTCGCCGGCGCTGACGCTGGTCACGTCGCCGCTGGACTTGCTTATTATTTCTATAGTTTTCTCAGCCATGTAAAACCGCTCCCTTCTTGGAATTCGACTCTACCGATCAGCGTACGGCGTTGATCGTGATTTCAACTCTGCGATTCGGCTGGAGGCAGCGTTTGAGCTCCTCCGTCACCTGATCTCCTGTGCACGTCACCACCGGTTCGTGATAGCCGCGTCCCTCGATGAAAATCATTGCCGGGGGAATGCCCTGGGCAGCCAGATAGGCGCCCACGGCCCTGGCACGACGTTCGGAAAGATCCATGTTGTAAGGGTCGCCGCCGATACGGTCGGCATGGCCCACGACGTCGATGCGCGTCAGCTCGACTTCCTGCAGCACCACGCGGGCGGCGTCATCGAGTGCGCGCTCGCCGGCCTGCGACAGGGTGGCGCTCTTGTATTCGAACAGCACGTCGCTCGAGAGCGTGATGCGCTGCGGTTCCTCAACGGGAGGCGGCGTGGCCGCAAGCAGCATGTCGTAGCGGGCCTGGCACTGCGGCCGGCGCCAGGACGTGGCGGCAACGTTGTCGCCGTTGAAGCTCACGCGGTACTGGCACACCAGGTAGTCGTCGAGGCCTTCGAGCGGCAGGTTGAGGTTGTAGAACCACCACTGCGGGCTGGATTCGCTGATCGGGGGGCCGAGCTGTTCGCGCACCTGTTCGCGGGTGGCGCCCGTCCTTACCTCGGCAATCTCGCGCACGGGCACGAAGATGCCGTTGCGGACGAAACCATTGAGCGGCTGGCTCAGGTCCAGCACCACGTCCTGATAATCGGACGGAAGGCGCTCGACCGTTCCACCGCCAGAGCTGTTTCCGGCCGTGGCAGCCGTATCTGCCGTTCCTCTCGTCGCGCAGCCTGTCAAAGCCACAGCGACCAATCCCACAACCAAGCAATTCAGATAGGCACGCATGTGAATTTCCTTTCTTATAACGAGCGATTCCAATGCAAAGGTTTGGGGCATTAGTGGCCTTTGCGGATGGAGCGCATGATAGTGGTCAAAAACAGGGGGTGAAAATAAACAATTAGTACTAGTACAAGAGCATTGCCGCGGCAAAACCGGCGGGCAAAAAACCCTGGCCCGCAAAGCACGCCATTACGTTTCGACTCGGAAATCATCGGGCAGATTCTTCATCTGCCGGTACGAGGCGAAGCGGGTGCACCAACGCCCCCTTCTCACCGAAGGTACTAATGCCAAAAGGCGAGCTACACCTGGGCGGGACCGTGCAGGGGCAGCTCCATGATGAAACGGGCGCCGTCTTCGTGATTCTCCACGCGCAAGGTGCCCGACATCTGGTTGATGATCTCGCGGCTCACGGACAGGCCAAGCCCGGTGCCCTGGTCGAGCGGCTTGGTGGTGAAGAAGGGTTCGAAGATGCGCGAGGCGATGGCCGCCGGAATGCCGCCACCGTTGTCCTGCACCAGCAATTGCACCGAATCGGGCGTTACCTTGCCCTTGATCAGGATGTAGGGCATCAGGTCGGGCACGCGGCTCTTGCGTTCCCGCAGCGCGTAGGCGGCGTTCATGACCAGATTGATCAATACCTGCTCCAGGCGGTCCGGCTGGCCTTTCACCTGCGGCAGCTCATTCACGCTTTCCACGTCCACCTGGATGTCCATCAGCTTCAGCTTCTGGCCCACCAGCGACAGCGCGCCATCGATGCAGCGCGCCAGGGGGAACATCGCGCCCTCCACGCCGGACCAACGGCCGAAGATGCACACGTGGTTGACGATGCCCGCCGCGCGCTGCACCTGCCCGGCGATGCGTTCGAGCTTTTCCACCAGGTAGGCGCTGGTGACCGTGGCATTGTTGACGCGCGCCAGGAGATTGGTGAGCGTCATCTGGATGACGCTCAGCGGCTGGTTGATTTCGTGCGCCAGCCCCGCGGCCATTTCGCCGAGCGTGGCCATCTTGGCACTCTGGAACAGCTGCTGGCGGGTCTGGTGCACTTCGGTGTTGTCGCGCCCCACCGCCTGCACTTCGAGCAGATGGCCGGCTTCGTCGAACAGGCCGCGCTCGTACATCACCCACCAGCGGTGTTTCATATCGGAACGACGGATACAAATCTCCGAACTGGCGAAGGGATTGTTGGGATTGAGTCCTCTGAGACGTCCCAGCGCCTCCTCGCGCTGTTCCTCGGAAAGGTAGTCGCCAAGGTTCAGGCCTTCCACCTGGTCGCGTTCGATGCTCAGCGCCGACGCCAGCGTGGGGTTGGCGAAGATCACTTTCAGATCGGGCTGGTAGCGGCAGATGATCGCCGGCGAATCGTCCACCAGGAGCCGATAGCTTTCCTCGCTGCGGAACACGCGTTCGGCGGCTTCCTTGGCGTCGGTCACGTCCAGGAACAGCCCGATCACTTCCACTGGCAAGCCCTGCTCGTCGCGCAACAGGCGCGCTTCGTCCTGCAGCCAGCGGTATTCGCCGCCGCGGTTGCGTATGCGGTACTGCATGCTTGCGCGGCCCTGCTTGAGCAATTGCTTGCTGCGCGTGATGTAGAGCCCCTGGTCTTCGGGATGCAGGAACGACACCAGCGGCGAGGCCTGCAGATCCTCCACGCTCCAGCCAAGCAACGCCTGCAGGCTGGCGCTGCAGAACATCAGGCGCAAGGCGCCTTCCTCGTAGCGCTGCACGTAGATCACGCCGGGCGCGCTGTCCACCAGCCCCGCCAGCCGCGCCTTGTGCGCATCCGCTTCTTCCTCGCGCTTGCGCACCTGGTCGACGTCCAGCGTAAAACCAAGCAGGCGCTCGTCCTCTCCCTCGCCCACCAGCTCGCCCTCGAAGCGATACCAAAGGCCTTCGCCTTCCTGCTGGCGCAGACGCGCGGCGTGCACGAAGCGTTCGCGGCGCGCCACCGCCACATCCAGCTTCATCGCGAATTCCTCGCGATCGAACGGCACCAGGAGTTCCAGCCAGCGCCGCAGCGGAATGTCGCTGTCCTGCGTCACGTCCGGGAGCACCTGCCGCGCCAAACCCGCCGACAGGCGCAACGAGCGCGAACGCGGCAGGTATTCCCACCAGCCGCCCGAACTCATGTGTTCCAGCGATTCATAACGCGCGCGCCAGTCGCGCAAACGGTTCTCGCGCCGGCGTTTCAGCAAGGGACCCGCCAGTTGCGCGAACAACTGCAGCCAATCGTCATGGTCGAGCCAGGGCGCGGCTTCCTGGATGTCGAAGCCGCAACACAGCCAGGCCAGCACAGTGCCATCCTCGGCGTAGGGCACGCCCCAGATGCCGGGTGCCAGCGCCTGCACCTGCAGGGCGGCGATCGAGGTGGCACGGGTGATGCCCGCCAGTTCCACCGCGCTTGGCAGCGCGTCCGCTTCCTCCGCGGGATAGCGCTGAAACAGATTCCAGCACTCGTTTTCCTCCCACAGCATCACGGCCAGCCAGGGAACCTGCAGCCGCAGGGCCAGATCCTCCAGCCAATCGGCAAGCACGGCCTGCGGTTCCGTGGCGCGCCCGCGCAAACGGTCCCCCAGGCGGCCGGCATGGCGCAGCAACCGCAGCCGGCGCTCGAGCGTCTGCTGCCGTTGCCGCAAGGAACTGAGATCGACGAATGCCAGCAGCCAGCCCTGCGGCTGCGCCACCACCACGCCATTCAATTCCACGCACGCATTGCCCGCGCCCTTGAATTCCAGCACCGGCAGCTCGCGCGGCCAGTGCGACGGTGATTCGCCGAGCCACAGCGGTGGATTGACCACCAGATCGTCCAGGGTCTGCGAGCCATCGAGCCGCACCGGCCCGCGCAGGCGACGGCGCAATACGGGACTGCAGCCGAGTATCCTGCCATCGGGCGCCAATTCCAGGGACAATTCCGCCTCGCAGGAAACCGCGGTCTCGAGCATGGGTTCCTGGCGACCGGCCTGGCCTTTTTCCCGTGTCCCCCACAAGCGTCCGATCATGCGACGTTCCTGGCGCGGGCTTCGATCCTCTTCATATAATCACTGTGCATTTCATCGAAGGCATCTCATGACCTTATCGAGTATTCCACTGTTGTTGTTGCTTCTCTGGGCGCTTGCCTGTGCCCTGCAGGACGCACGTGCGCGCCGTATCGGCAATCCCTTGCTGCTTGCCGGCGCCCTTGCCGCCCTGCTGCATCTCCTGTATTTCGGGTACAGTATGACTCGCGCCAGCCCGATGTCCGTTACCACCGCCTGCGTGCTGGCGCTGATCCTGACGGTCCCCGGTTATCGCCGCGGCAAGCTGGGCGCCGGCGACGTGAAACTGCTGTTGGTCATCGCCCTGGCCACCAGCCCGATGCCATTGCTGCTGACCGTAAGCCTTGGCGCGCTGTGCTGCGCTGCCTGGTTCGCCGCGGCGCCTTCACTGTGGCCGCGTCTACCCTCACG
>DATMFX010000286.1:0-13065 GCA_035555995.1 Hyphomicrobiales bacterium
GCGCCGCTCAGCTCGTTTGCCATCAGGAAGGTGGAAATGCGGGTGATTTCCGCCTGCCAGGAAAGCGCGATCAGGTCGTACATCAGGCGGATATGCTCCTCGACGTTGTCCGGAATGCCGCTCGGCTTGTCGGGCACGTCGATGTCGTCGGTTACCCGCGCCGCGGCCTGCTGGATACGGCGCTCGATTTCGCGCACGTCGGTCACGAAGCGGTCGAGGCGGGTGCGGTCGTCGGCGGGCAACTGCTTGTTGAGGCTGCCGAGCTGTTCGGTCACCGAGTCGAGCAGGCTGAGCGACTGGGCGCGGCGGGCATTGCGCTGTTCGGGGGTGGCGCCGTCGCCGAACAGGTTCTCGAACACCACCTGCGGGTTGTTCTGCATCGGCAGTGGGCTGACATCGCTCTGCCAGGAAATGGTGTTGCGGTAGGCACAGCTGAGGCCTTCGCCGCAATTGAGGCTGGCTTCTTCGACCATCAGTTCCAGCGAGGGCAGGGGCGTGTCCTGCCCCAACTGGCGGGCGGCGATCTGGTCCACGGTGATGCCAAGGCGCGGTTGGGCACCGCTTTCGGCCTTCGCGCCGCTGAGATAGGTGGCCGAAGAACGGTTGTGGTTGCCGGTGGCGCCGCCCGGCCCGTAGGCCAGCGGATGCCCCAGGTTGCTCACTACCGTCAGGTGTTCGCGCAAGGCTTCCAGCGGCGCCAGGATTTCGCTCATGGTGAAATTCTTGCCGCTGTCGACGGGCGTCCAGCGCGACATGGTGGCGCCATGCGGAAAGTAGATGGCGCCGAAGCGCGGTTTCGGCGCGGCGCCGCTCTGCGCCAGTGCGGTGGCGGCGGGCAGCATGGCGCTCAGGAAAGGCAGCGCCAGCGTGGTACCGGCGCCGCGCAGCAGCGTGCGGCGGCTCAGGTGTTTCTTGCTCAGGAAGTAGGCCATGGCGTGTCTCCTCTGCAACCGGCTCAGCGCGATGCGGTGTCGGTGTGTGTGTTGCTGTCACCGCTTTTCACCCGATGGGTGAATTGCGGGCTCTGGACGACGCCTTCCACGATGGCGGCGAAGCGATAGTTTTCGTCGGCGGCCTCGTGGCGTATGGCGCGTACCGTGGGCATGTCGTAGTACTCGAGGCCGCGCCCGAGCGCGTAGGTCAACAGTTTTTCGGTGACGGTGCCCACGAACAGGCCGCTGCGGCGCATCAGCGCCTCATGCAGGTCGCTGGCGCTTTGAATCGGCGTGCCATCGGCCAGGATGCCGGAGGAGTCCACGGGCGAGCCGCCGTCGTATTCGCGCCAGCCGCCGATTTCATCGAAATGTTCCAGCGCAAAGCCGACCGGGTCGATCACGCTGTGGCAGGAGGAACACACGGGGTCGGCGCGATGGGCTTCGAGACGCTGGCGCACGGAACTGGTCGCCACGGCGCCGCCCTCTTCATCGAGGTTGGTTTCCACGCCCGGCGGCGGTGCCGGCACCGGCACGCTCAACACGTTTTCCAGGATCCAGCTGCCGCGGATCACCGGCGAGGTGCGGCTGGCGGTGGAGGTGACGGTCAGGATCGAACCGTGTCCCAGGATGCCGCGGCGCTGGCTGTCGGCGGGCAGGTCCACCTTGCGGAAATAGGAGCCGCGCACGTCGGGCATGCCGTAATGTCGCGCCAGTCGCTCGTTGACGAAGGTGTAGCCGGCGTCGAGCAGTTCGGTCACGGGCAGGTTTTCATTGATGACGTGCGAGAACAGCAGCTGCGTTTCCTCCACGAAGGCGCGGCGCAGGTTCTCGTCGAATTCCGGTGCCTCGGGCGTAACGCCCGCCAGGCTGCGCAGATGCAGCCACTGCCCGGCGAAGTTTTCCACCAGCGCGCTGGCCTTGGGATCGGCCAGCATGCGCCGTACCTGTTGCGAAAGCACTTCCTTGTCGCTCAGCTTGCCCTGTTCGGCCAGTGACAGCAGTTCGTTGTCGGGAATGCTGCTCCACAGGAAGAACGACAGGCGCGAGGCCAGTTCCAGGTTGCTGATGGGATAGACGGCGCCCGGTTCGAGATCGGCCGGCTCTTCCTCGAAACGGAACAGGAAGCGCGGGTCGATCAGGATGCGCGACAGCGCCTGCTGGATGCCGTTCTCGAAGCCGCCTTCGCGCTGCCCCTGCTCGTAGAACGCCATGACCGGCGCGATGTCCTGCAGCGTGACCGGTTCGCGGAAGGCCTGGGTGGCCACGTCCAGCGCGATGCGCTCGGCACAGCCGCGCTCTTCGTCGTTGCTTTGCGGGTAGCAGCTGAAAACGCGCTGCCGGCTCTGGGTTTCGCCCGGCCCCGTGGCCTCGAAGGGACCCAGCACCTCGATGCCGTCGATGCTGCCGCCCACGGAATAGACCGCGTAGATGTCGTTGACCCCGGTGGGGCGCTTGGTATCGCGCAGCGCCACGGTGAGGGTATGTTCCCCCGCCGTCATCGGCAGGCGGAAGCTGCGGTAGTTTTCGGGCTGGATCTCGGTACCGTCGAGCGTGATGTCCACCCCCACGCTGGGATTGCGGCCGAAACCGGCGCCGCCGCGGATGTGGAATTCATACACGGCGTCCAGCGGAAAGTTGTGTTCGATCAGCATGCCGCCGCGCGTACCGAGCGGCAGCCCTTCGAGGTGGGTATTCTGCTTGAGCGTGGCCGGGGCGCGGTAGATGGCGCTGGATTCGGTGGCGGTCATGTCGCCCACCGCGGCGCGGCTCACCTTCATCGCCGCCGTGGTATAGCCCTGGATCAGGGCGGGCGAGATGCCGAGGCCCGAGGCGATGTTGTCGAAGCCTTCGCTGGCGTCGTCCTGCGGCAGCAGGGTGCTGACGTCGAGGTCGAGATCCAGCAGGTCGCGGATCACGTTGCGGTATTCGTTGCGGTTGAGGCGGTGCAGTGCGGGCGAGGCCGGCACCACCTGCACCTGGGCGTCGAGGCGCCCCTCGAGTTCGGCGATGAAGCCATCCACTTCGTCCGCGCCCGGGCGTTTTTCGCCCACCGGCGGCATCATGCCGGCGCTCAGCTTGCGGATCACGGTTTCCCATTCCTCGGGCGCGCCGGCCACGTGGTCGTAGTCAAGCGCTTCCAGGTCCAGGCTGCCGGCCCAGTCCTCGAAGTTATGGCACTTGGCGCAGTAGGTGGTGACGAGGTCGGGCGTATGCTGCGCCAGTGCGGAAGTGGTGCACAGCGTCAGCAGCGAAAGGGCGAATGCAGAGTATTTCGGAAACATCAGCGTACCTCTTTGCCCTGGGCGGTCAGCAGTTCGGTGATCAGCGCGATCGAGCTGGGTTTGGATTCGGCGGGGTGGGTGGCGAGGAACACGCCATTGGCCCAGTCGAGCGCGGTGCGCTGTTCGTTGTCCTGCAGGGTCAGATCGGCGCCATTGTCCACCAGGTATTGGATGATGGCATCGGAACCGCGGTTGGCGGCGCCCATCAGCGCGGTAAGGCCCATCGAATTGGTCTGGTTCACGTCCATGCCCAGTTCATGGCAGAGCTTGACGGCTTCCAGCAGCTGTTCCTCGCTTTCGGTCCAGGTTTGCGCCACCACCCAGTTGACGCCGGCGGCGGCCATCAGCGGGGAGGTCCCCTCGAAGGTGTCGATGAGCGGGTCCGCGCCGTGTTCGAGCAGCAGCTTCATCACGGTGACGTCGCCCGCCAGCGCGGCGGTGAGGAACGGCGTCTGGCCGGTGAAGTCCACCCATTCCAGTGAACCCGTGATTTCCAGCAGGTAGTGGCGGAACGGCGGGGTTTCCTTGGTGCGCACGTTGGGATCGGCACCGGCCTCGAGCAGTTCCTGGATCAGCGTCAGCACCGGCGCGCGGTCGATGCCGTTGACGAACGTGGCGTTGTGCACGTACAGGTTGCGCACGTTCACCGCTTCCCAGATCGGGCTGCGGCCGTACCAGTCCTGGCTGTCGATGAGCACGTTCTTCTGCTGCAGCAGAAAATGCGCCATGGGCATTTTGTTGTTGGAAATGGCCATCAGCAGCGGCCAGATATCGTTGGCTTCGCGGGTATTGAGTTCGGCGCCGGCATCGAGCAACGCCTGGCCCACATCCACGTGGCCGCCGCGGGCGGCGTACAGGAGTGGTGTCATGCCACCCGGCGTGGGTTCGCGCCGGCCGCGGTCGGCAGGCACGCCGCCGCGCAATATGCCCACGCCAAAGCCAAAGCCGGGGACCGAGTTGGGCGCAACGAAGGGGGGCGTTTCGCCGACATTGGTGCTGGTGTTCGGGTTGGCGCCGGCCGCAAGCAGCAGGCGTGCCGCTTCCAGGTGGCCTTCGCGGGAGGCGGCCATCAGCGGCGTCTGGCCAAAGTCGCGGTCCAGCGCGTCGACCTCGGCACCGGCCTTGAGCAGGGCGCTGACCACGCCGGGAACGCCCACCGCGGCAGCGGAAAGCAGAATGGGTTCGCCGGTGGGTTCGCGGGTGTTGGCGTCGGCGCCATGGTCGAGCAGTAATTGCACCATGGCGGTGTTGCCGTTTGCCACGGCCAGGCTCAGCGCGGGCAGGCCTTCGCTGGTAAGGCCGTTGGCGTCGGCACCGTGGTCGAGCAGCGCCTTGACGGCCTCCACTTCATCCACGTGCACCAGCCAGTGCAGGGCAGGGGTGCCGAAACGGCCCTTCACATCGGGGTTCGCACCTTCCTGCAGCAGCGCCAGCACGGTGTCGACGTCGCGCTGCATGGCGGCATTCGGCAGGCGCAAATCCTCCGTTGCGCCGGTTTCGGCCATCAGGGCCGGGGCGGCGAACAGCAGGCAGCCCACAAGGGGCAGGCAGGCATGGGGCCTGCGGCGTTGAAGGAATCGATGGCGACTTGGCATGACCTGTGCTCTCCCTGGGAATTACTGTGAGCACTCGTGGCCTACAGTAGAAGCCTGCCCGTAGCGAGTCAAGGTGGCCTTACTGCCGGCGAATACCCCGCGGCAGCGGCGCCACGGCGGCGTTCACAGCAAGGCTTGAAGCCTAGACAAGGCGGTGTTTGGGTGCTTGTCCAGGCGGGAACCCTGGATAAGGTGCTGTTCCACTAAAGACAAGGCCCCGCACGGCTGTCCCCGAACCGCCGCAACCCCTACAATGCGCGCCTCAGCGACGTAAGGGGAATTCATGTCCAACTCATTGACTGTTAAGCGTTTTTCCGGCGCCGACCTCAACCGTTACCTGGATGCCGTGGCCGGTCTGCGCATCGAGGTATTCCGTGAATTTCCCTATTTATATGACGGCGACATGACGTACGAGCGCCACTACCTGCAAACCTATGTCAAATGCCCCCAGGCCGTGGTGGTGGTGGCCTTTGCCGACGGCGAGGTGGTGGGGGCTTCCACCGCCATTCCGATGGCGGCCGAGGAAGACAATTTCCAGAAACCGTTCCGCGATGCCGGCTACGACCCCGCGCGGGTGTTCTATTGCGCCGAATCGGTGCTGCGCCGCGACTACCGCGGCCGTGGCCTCGGCGTGCGCTTTTTCGAGGAACGCGAGGCTCATGCCCGCGAACTGGGCGGCTTCGACCATTATGTGTTCTGTGCCGTGCAGCGCCCGGCTGACCATCCCCTGCGCCCCGCGGGCTATGAGCCGCTGGACCGCTTCTGGGAAAAACGCGGCTACAGCAAGCACCCCGAACTGCGCGCGCACTACGCCTGGAAAGACGTGGATCGGGCGGAGCAGACTTCAAAAACCCTGGAGTTTTGGGTAAAGTCGGGCGCTGCCTGACGTCGCCCGATAGCGTCGGCAAGCCGCGCCGCCAGCCTCACCAGCGACGCAAGCAGCACGTATTGCAGCGCCAACCACGATCGGCGAACGATCAACAACAGCACAAATCAATAATAGCCAGGCCGGGGGACCGCCACCGCCCGCAGCGCCCGCCCATGCGAGCCTTGCGGCAGTTCCTGCCCCACTGCCGGATACAGGGGACCCCCATGTCACGCCCACAGCCGAACTACCGCCGTGAATTGCTCAAATTTCTGGCCGCCAGCCCCTTGCTGACCAGCTACGAAGCCTTTGCCCAGGAGGTGGAGGAAACGCTGGCGGAACGCCTCAAGGATCCGTCGGAAGTCATCAATATCTTCGAAATGGAAGCCATTGCCCGGGAAAAGATTCCCCCCTCGCACTTCGGCTACCTCATCAGCGGTACCGACGGCGACACCACCCTGCACGCCAACCGCGAAGGCTATACCCGCTTCCAGATTCGCCCACGGCGCCTGGTCGACGTGGCAAAGATCGACACCCGGCTCGACCTGCTCGGCGCCCAGGCCGATTCGCCGATCATCCTCAGCCCGGTAGGCAGCTGCGGCGCCTTCCACCGCGACGCCGAAACCGGCGCCGCACGCGCCTCCGCCGCCAAGGGCAGCCACATGATCATTTCCACCCAGGCCTCCGATTCCATCGAGGAAGTCATGGCGGCGCGCGACGGCAAGGGACTCTGGTTCCAGCTGTATTCCACCAACGTCTGGGACAACACCGTGGCCATGCTGCAACGCGCCGAGCGCGCCGGCTGTACCACCGTCTGCTTCACCATCGACCTGCCGGGCGGCCGCAACGTGGAAACCCAAACCATCTGGGCCCGCAAGGACACCCGCTTCTGCGAGGAATGCCACTACGACGGCAAGCAGAAACCCATGTTCGAAGGCCTGGCGCGCAGCGGGCTGGTGGACCCGGCCCTGACCTGGGAAGTGATCGGCCGCATGAAGGATGCCACCCGCATGAACGTGGTGGTCAAGGGGCTGGAAACCGCGGAAGATGCCGCGCTGGCGGTGGAAGCCGGCGTGGACGGCATCTTCGTCTCCAACCACGGCGGCCGTGCCACCGACACCGGCCGCGGCACCATCGAGTGCCTGCCCGAAGTGTTGGCGGCAGTGAACGGCAGGGTGCCGGTCCTGGTGGACGGCGGCATCCGCCGCGGCACCGACGTGTTCAAAGCCCTGGCACTCGGCGCCAGCGCCGTAGGCATCGGCCGCCCCTATTGCTGGGGCCTCGGCGCCTTCGGCGAAGCCGGTGTGGAACGCGTAATCGATCTGCTCAACCGCGAATTCGCCATCTGCATGCGCGGCAGCGGCACCACGTCACTGGCAGGCATCACCAACGACTACGTGATGGATGCCGGCACCCGCGTGATCGATCATATCAATCGGAATCCTTTGTAAGGGTTACTGGCCCGCTGCCATACCATTGCGCCCCTGGCTGGTCAAAAGAGACACCAGGGGCTTCGCGTTGGACTTCAGTGCGCCGCACCAGAAAGCAAAACGGAAAAGTTGAAGATGCCATGCGTGACTGCAACAGATCTGATGCGGGCCAATAAAACCACCAACTGGCCAAAAATTACTGACGCAGCCTGGCCAACAGCTGTTCGATATCCCGCCTCTGCGCCGTATCCGTACTGAAGCTCAGCGCTCTCTGCGCATGTCCCAGCGCCTCGGCATCCCGCCCCTGATCCAACCGAATCGTGGCCAACGTATACCAAAGCCCCGCCTCGCGCGGCCGAATCCGCAAGGCGCGTTCCGTCAATGCCGCCGCGCGATTGTAATCACGCACTGCGAGCGCCTGACGGATGTCGGTATCCAGTGGACTGACCGCCCCCTGCTGCCGTGTCGGCGGCGGCGTCACCACGGCGGGATTCACCACCACGCCCGGCGTGCTGGGCTCACCGGGCGGCGGCAACGGCGTGCCGGGATCGGTGGGCGGTGTGCCCGGCCCCAGGATTTCCACCGGTGCCGGCGTGGTCCGCTGCGTATACAAACTGCTGCAGCCACCAAGCAACATCAACACCAGCGCCGGCACGACCAGTTTAGGACAGCGCTGCATCCACCACAGGCCTTTATTCAGCGCTTCCTTAGGGATCATGGTCAATTCCTGAATCGATCGAGCACCCGCTCGAAGAACGAATCGTTTACTTCGCACGACCAGGACACGTCCATCTGCTGGTCCGCGCGGAACGGCAGGCGCCGGGTCTGCGAGCAATCCCGCAGCGCGGGATTGGAGGTCGCGTGGGCCGCCACTTCCTCCCACACGATGTCCGGCGGCGCCAGAGCGGGGCGGGGCTGGATGTCGAGCTTGGTCATTATGTCCGTCCACACGCGCAGCGCGCCAGTGGCGCCGGTGAGGCCGGTGGCGCGGTTGTCATCGTAGCCGAGCCACACCACGCCCACCAGGTCGCCGCCGTAGCCGGCGAACCAGCTGTCGCGCAGATCGTTGGTGGTGCCGGTTTTGCCGGCAAGCGGCAGATTGTGGCTCAGGCGCGGTGCGCTGGTGCGCGCGGTGCCGTCCACGAACACGCCTTGCAATGCCTGTTCCAGCAGATAGACGGTGGACGGATCCGCCACCAGGTGCGATTCCACGCCATACCATTCCAGCGGGATGCCGTTGGCGGTGGTCACCGACTGCACGGTGCGCAGGGGCGAACGGAAACCGCCGCTTGCCAAGCTCTGGTACATCTGCGCTACCTGCAACGGCGTCATGTCCACCGCCCCGAGCAGCAGCGATGGGAACGGTTGCACCGGGTCGGGATAGCCGAGGTTCTGCAGCATGCTGGCCACTTTGTCCACGCCAAGCGCCAGGCCCAGGTTCACCGTGGCCAGGTTCAGCGAACGCTGCAGCGCCTCGAAAAAGTAGACGTCGCCCTCGGTGCGCCGCTCGTAGTTCTGCGGTTCCCACAGGTCGCCGTTCTGCAGACGCAGGCTCACCTCGCGATCCGACAATACGGAGGCCAACTGATACTTGCCTGATTCCAGCGCCGCCAGGTACACCGCCGGCTTGACCAGCGAACCGATCTGGCGCCGCGCCTGCAGCGCGCGGTTGAAGCCGCTGTAGCCGCTCTTGCGATTGCCGGCGAGCGCCCGCACTTCGCCGGTGTTGGCGTCGGTGATCACTACTGCCGCTTCCAGGGCGGGAGCGTCGGCACTGCCGCGTTCCACGGCCTTGACCGATGCGTCCAGATTCTGGTCCAGCACCTGCTGCACGCCGATGTCGAGCGTGGTGAAGATGCGCAGCCCTTCCGAACGCAGCGCCGCCTGATCGTAGTCGCGCGCCAGATGCTCCGCCACCAGTTCCATGAACGCCGGATAGGCGGCCCGCTTGGTGGGGCGCGAACGGGTGACCACCTGCGCCTGGCGCGCCTGGTCGTACTCGTTGCCGGTGATGTAGCCAAGCATCTGCATGCGGCCAAGCACGACGTCGCGCCGCTCGCGTGCCCGCTCGGGATTGCGGATGGGGTTGTAGTAGGAAGCGCCGCGGGGCAGGCCGGCCAACAGTGCCAGGTCCGGCAGGCCAAGTTCGTTGAGCGGACGGCCGAAGTAATGCTGCGAGGCCAGGGCAAAGCCGTGGATGGCGCGGTTGCCGTCCTGGCCCAGGAAGATTTCGTTGAGGTAGGCGGCCAGGATTTCGTCCTTGCTGAAATGCAGTTCCAGCGCCACGGCCATCATGGCTTCCTCGATCTTGCGGCGCAGCGTGCGTTTCTGATCGAGGTAGAGATTCTTGATGAGCTGCTGGGTGAGGGTGCTGCCGCCCTGCACGATGCTGCCGGCCTTGAGGTTGGCCACCATGGCGCGCAGGATGCCGCGCGGGTCGATGCCGTGGTGCTGATAGAAGCGCTGGTCTTCCACGGCGATGACGGCGTCGATCAGATCCTGTGGGATATCGGCAAGCGCCACCGGCAGCCGGTCTTCCCCGGTGGCGGGGTTGATCTGGGCGATTTCCACCGGCTCCAGGCGCACCAGCGGCAGCGACTGTCCCGCGTCGCTGCGCAGGGCGATCACTTCATTGCCGCTGATGATCACTTCCAGATTGCGTGCCGGCTCGGAACCGTCCCAGAACGTGAAGCCACGGGTGCGCAGCCGCGCCTGGCTGCCGTCGCGCACGTATTCGCCGGGGCCGTTCGGGGTGGCGCTCTGGCGGTAGCCGAGTTCCTGGAGATAGTTCACCAGGGTGTCCATGCTCAGGTGCGCGCCTTCGTACAGTTCCAGCGGACGCGAATACAGACGTGCCGGCAAGGCCCAGCGCAGAGCCTCGAAATCGGCGCGGATGCGATGGTCCACCCACAGTCCCCAGGCGCCGCCCACCAGCATGCCGAGAAAGCCGAGCCACAACAGCGGACGCCACCAGCGCCAGCGGCTTGTGCGGCGGGAACGCTTGGGGCTGGGATTACGGCGGCGCGGGGGGGAACGCCGAGTTGTACTCGATCTCTTCATGGCGGCGCATTATCGCATCTTGGTTGAGTTTTTACCTGAATTGAAACCGTCTCTTGCGTCATCCGGGGCAATTGCAAAGTGCCGGGCGACGCGCTCAAATGCGGCGAACCCCAACGATAGTGCCAATATATGCCGCAACCCGGAACAATAATGAGAAGAACTGTATGTCGGGACTCAACCGGAGGGCATTCGTGACTCTGTCAGCGGGTATCGGCGCTCTCACCGCGGTGTCCGGCGTGGTGAGCGCGCGCGCTTCCGGCGCCACCAATCTGGTGGTGTGCATGCATGGCGTCACGTCCAGCGAATTCGACTTTCGCACCGCGATGGAAGGCTGGGCGCGGGCCGGCATCACGGCGGTGGAACCGGACCTGGTGAAGGCGCGTGAATGGGAAGCGGCCCAGGGCGCCGGCAGTGCGCGGCGGTTGCTCGACGACCTGGGACTGGTGGCCTATTCCTCCACCAATCAGTTGAATCTCGATGAGAACGGCCCGCCGCATGCGCAGGCGGTGGAGGCGTTGAAGTGGAAGGTGGGCATGGCGCAATCCCTTGGCGCCGACCGCCTGGTGATTCCCTCGACCGCCAGCCAGCGGCACACGCTGGGCGATTATGCCCAGGTGCACGAGAACCTGTACCAGGCCGCCGAAATCGCCAGGCCGTATGGCGTGGCGCTGATGCTGGAATTCACGCGCGCCTCGACGCTGATCGGCAACGTGCGCACCGCGCTCGACGTGGTGCGCACCGTCGATCATCCCAACCTGAAATTCATGATCGACGTCTATCATTTCTGGGCCGGCACTTCCAAGTTCGAAGATCTCGAGCTGATCCGGCCCGGCGAGATTCATCACGTGCATTTCGAGGACACGCCCGCCATGCCGCCGTTGGAAGTGGTGGAACAGAAGGACCGCGCCTATCCGGGGGAAGGCATCGCGCCGCTGCAACGCATTCTGGACAAGCTGGTGCAGAAAGGTTATGACCGTGCCTTGTCGCTGGAGTTGTTCGACATGACGGTGCGCCGTACCGATCCGTTCGTGGTGGCGGGCAAGGGGCTGGCCACCATCAGTCCGTACATCGCCGCCGTCGGCGACTCCTGAAATAATACCGGCAAGCGCCGCTGCGGACGCGGACAGATTCACATCGAGAGGGGAGAGACCAATGTTCAAGCCAGCCAAGCACGCCGCGCTCGCCACCGCGCTCGCCGGCATTCTGTGTGCCAGCCAGCCGGCGAGCGCGCACCATTCGTTCGAGGCCGAGTTCGACGCCAACACCAGCGGCGTGCTCAACGGCGTGGTATCCGAAGTGCGCTTCAGTAATCCGCACGTGCGCTACCGCATCGACGTCGCCGGTGAAGACGGCAACAAGGAAACCTGGGAAATCCAGGCCGCCAGTGTCACCTCGCTGCGTTCTCAAGGCTGGGACGCCCAGACCATCAAGGTGGGCGACACCATCAGCGTGGAAGGGCAACTGGGCCGCAACGGCACGCACAAGCTGTTCCTGCGCGGCGGCACCTTTGCCAATGGCGTGGCCTTTGGTTCGCGGCAGCAGGCCGAGGACGACGGCGAAGCCTATGATCGCAACGCGGTCTATGCCAGTGCCGGCACCGACTATGGCTACGGCCAGGCAAACGTCAGCGCGCCGTTCGACATCACCGGCCCCTGGCGCAAGTCCTACAAGTTCAAGGTCACGGTGGACGATCTCGAACCCAAGCCCACCCCCTACACCACCGAAGGGCAACGGCAGCGCGAGGCGAACACCAAGTACGACGACTCCGCGCTGCGCTGCATCGCACTTGGGCTACCACGCATCTTCGGCAACCCGTACAACATGGACATCTACGATGCCGGCGACCATTACCTGTTCCTGTACGTGGAACACAATTCGCCCCGCCGCATCTGGATGGACGGGCGCACGCCGCCGGCCGATACGCGTCCGACCTCGAACGGGTTTTCCGTAGGCCATTGGGAAGACCAGAACACGCTGGTGATCGAAACCACGCATCTGTTGCCCGGCTGGCTCGACGGGTCGGGCCTGCCCATGTCCGGCGAAGGCACGCGCACCGAAGAGCGCTATACGTTCAGCGCTGATCATCTCTCCGCCGATGCCATCATGACCATCCACGATCCGCTGTACACCCAGCCCCTGATCCGCACCCGCGGCATGGCGCGCGAGGATGGGTTGGATGTGAGTGAGCAGGATTCGTGTGATCCGGCGAGCTATTACGTGGATCTGCTGGAAGCGGGCTTGCTCGAGGATTATCTGCAGCCTTGAGCTGGGGATATTGGCCCGTATCAAATCTGTTGCAGCCACCTGGCCGCGAGCCGTCGGCATAGAGTCACGCGCGGCATCTCTTCTGCCTGTTGTGGATTGAAGTACGGTTCAGGGACCGCTTTGCCGCGTCAACGTAAAGCTGCCGCCATCGGCGTGGCCGGTCCAGGTACCGCTGATGCTGCGCGTCTGTTCGGTCACGTTGACGAGCGTGCCGGTGCCTTCGAAGGGAATGGTCTCGCCCGCGCCGTCCTTGATGTCCATTTCGATGGCTACCGTCCAGTTGGCGGAATCGAGCGTGATGCGGCCGATCGGCGTGGAATCGGGACCGGGGTTGGCGATGCCGGTGATGGCCTTGCCGTCCCAATCCATGATCAGCGTAAGGAAGTGGCCATCGTCCTCGCCGGCAAGTTCCCAGTCGCCCTGCCAGGTGCCGGTGAGCGGATG
This sequence comes from Hyphomicrobiales bacterium, assembly GCA_035555995.1. Taxonomy (GTDB): domain Bacteria; phylum Pseudomonadota; class Gammaproteobacteria; order Pseudomonadales; family Pseudohongiellaceae; genus CAILUG01. Next base: position 12,877 of record DATMFX010000286.1, read on the forward strand.
GCCCTGCTGGGCGCTTGCCGACAGCGCCGGCAGAACGAGCAGTAAAGCAATGAGGCAGCGAAAATTCATAGCATGGATTCCGTGAAAAGGCTCAGGGCACGATCGGGCTGATGCGCCCTTCGCCGATCATCGAGTCGGGCGATACGTTGTTTTCCTGGCACACGTATTCGAACAACTCTTCGCCTGGGT
>DATMFX010000287.1:0-2852 GCA_035555995.1 Hyphomicrobiales bacterium
GCCACCGACAACCGCAACATCGAAGGCGGCGACTATCCGACCCGCACGCCGGACATGAACCATCTGGATTACATCGAGCTGTTGCTCGAGGCCGGTGCGGATCCGAACCTGCGCATGAACTCCAGCACCGAAACCCGCACCATCTTCACCCACCAATGGCTGCGTGAAGAAGGCGCCACGCCGTTCCTGCGCGCGGCGCAGTCCAGCGACCTGGATCTGATGAAGCTCCTGCTGGAACACGGCGCGGATCCCAACCTGAACTCCCGCGTGGGCGTTACGCCGCTGATGGTGGCGTCGGGCATCGCGTGGGTGGAAGGGGTTACCTTCGAGTGGTCCGAGGAAGCCAACAAGGAAGCCATCCGCTGGCTGATCGAGCTTGGCAACGACGTCAACGCGCAGGATACGGAAGACTATCGCACCGCACTGATGGGAGCCGCCCACAAGGGCCGCAACTATGCCGTGCAGATGCTGGTGGACGCCGGCGCGGATCTGAGCCTGCACGACATCGGTAGCCGCGACTCGCTGAACAAGCTGGCCGGCGCCACCTGGCAGGCCATCGACTACGCCGACGGCCTGGTGCGCGTAGGCGTGCAGTCGGCCGTGGCGCATCCGGAAACCTCCGCGCTGATCCGCGAGCTGATGATGGCGCGTAACATGGAAGTGCCGCCCGAAGGCCGTACGCTGGACTCCATCTGCGTGGTCGACATCTGCAAGTGATGCGCGCTCGACGCAGCGCCGGCGCCAGGCTTGTGGTATCGGCGAGACAGTAACGAAAAAGGCAGGGGTGACCCTGCCTTTTTTCATTTCCGACAAAAAAAAGAACAACGGAGTCATCATGAAACGGTCTTCTTCCCTGCTGTTGCTGGCCCTGGCCGGCGCGCCGCTGGCACAGGCGCAGTCGCCGCAAAGTCTGGACATGGTCGACAAGCTGGCGCTGTACCGGCTGGATCAGCTTGGCAATCCGCAGATCGCCAGTGACGCGGTCTCTCCGGTGCTGAGCACGCCCGAACGTCCGCATCGGATGCTGATCATCCCTGTGCAGTACGCCAACGAAAGCTTCGACCGCTTCAAGGGCGAGGCGGACGCCGAGCGGAAAAACCAGGAGTATTTCCAGCAACTGCTGTTCAGCGAAAATCTGGAACGGCCACGGGAAAAGACCCTTACCCACTACTACTGGCATCAGAGCAAGGGACGCTACTCCGTGACCGGCGAGGTGCTGGCGCCGGTCACGGTGAGCCAGCCAAGCGATTATTACGGCGTGCCGATCCAGAATTCCGACGGCGCCTGGCGCAATGACGCGCGCGCCGAGGCCCTGGTGGAAGACGCATTGGCGCAGGCCGTGGCCGCCAATCCGGATTTCCACTGGCAGGATTTCGACGTGTGGGATCCGCTGGACTACGATGGCGACGGCGTATTCGACGAGCCCGATGGTTACATCGATCATTTCGTGCTGGTGTACGCCGGCAAGGCGCAGTCCTCCTGCCAGGGGCTGTTCAATCTCAGTGAAAAATTCATCGCCGACGCCCCCGCCGATCTCTACGCCCAGCTCAGCCCGCAGGAGCAGGAGTGTGCCCAGCGCATCTGGCCGCATCGCTTTGCCCTGACCCGCAACAACGGCCACGGCCCCGTGGTGGAAGGCTTCGAAAACCGGCGCGGCGGCATCGAACTGCAGCAGGGGTTGTGGGTGTATGACTACAACATGCAGTCCGAATACACCGCGGTGAGCACGTTCATCCATGAATTCGGCCACTCCATCGGCCTGCCCGACATCTACGCCTCGCAGTCCAGCAATTCCACCGCGTCCTGGGAAGCCATGAGCTCCACCGCCAGCCCTTATCCGCAGGAACTGAGCACCTGGTCGCGCATGGTGCTCGGCTGGAGCGAACCCTGCGTCATCCGGCCCACTGTGGCGGGCGGCGCGAGGGTGCAGTCGGTATATCTGAAGACCATGAGCGACTGGTCGCCGCAAGCCGAAGACCCGAGCGCGGCCTGCGATGCCGCGCTGGTGATCCTGCCGCCCAAGATTCGCGAATTGCGCATGGGGCCGCTTGGCGAGGCAAACGGCCAGCAGGCGGCCTATACGGGGCAGGGCAATGATCTCAACCATACGCTTTCGCGCCGTTTCGACCTGCGCCAGGTGCCCGACGATAGGCCGCTCCTGCTGGAACTGGATGCCTGGTTCCGCATCGAGGCCGACTGGGATTACCTGTACGTGGAAGCCTCGCTGGACGGCGAGAACTACCAGCGGCTGATGCCTACCGACAAGGATGAACCCTCGGATACCCAAAGCGTCATGCCCTCGCGGCGTGGCCATGACGGCTTTGGCACCATTCCCGGCTTTACCGGCAGAAGCGGCGATCTCGATGGCGACGGGCGCGTGGAAAGCGCCGCCGGCTGCGATCCCACCCAGGCGCGCGCCTCCGCGGAGGAACGTATCACGAGCGAGCGCAGCGACCCCTGCGAAATCCCGCAGTGGATCAGCGCCAGCTTCGATTTGTCCGCTTATCGCGGGCAACAGGTGGAACTGCGCTTCCATTACTTCACCGATATGGCCGCGGTGGAGGACGGTGCGCTGATCGACAACGTCAGAATCCCCGCCATCGGTTTCGCGGACGATTTCGAGGCGGAAGCCTTCGACGGCTGGAAAGTGGACGGCTTTTCGCTGAGCGGCGGCAGTCACGACATCCTGGTGCCGCACTTCTACCTGCTCGAATACCGCGATCCCTACCAGGACTACGCCGACGCCTACAACTACGACAAGGCCCTGGCCCAGCCCGGCTTCACCTTCTACCGCAACGCGCAGAGTGGGCAGATGGAGGCGGTGGACTTCCGTTATCGCAGCGGCGTGCTGC
>DATMFX010000288.1:0-4722 GCA_035555995.1 Hyphomicrobiales bacterium
GATGCGGTTGACGATTTCCGGCCGTTCCATGATGCCCATTGCCGTATCGAGCATGCCGTGCTGGTCCACGCGGATGGATTGGAGGTTTTCGCTGGTCATGACGTCGCGTACTGCCTGCGGCAGGAACGGGTTGTCGCGATACAGCGTCATGTACGCCAGCGCGGCATGGCCAAGCCCGGTGCCCGATGCGCCCGAGGAACTGGGTTCGGGCTGGTTGTGGGTGCGGCCGAACAGAAAGTGGCCCCAGAGCGTGGTGCTGTCGTTCATTTGCCAGTCGGCGCCGAGAAAGGCGGTTTGCTGTTCCACGCCGACGCGTTCGAGCGATTGCGGATGGCCACGCAGAAACAGCTCGTACTGCGGATCGCCGGGCGCGCCCACCATGGTGTTCTGGTTGCCGGCGCCGGCGTAGGAAGCAAAGCCGCCGTCGGTGAAGGGCGTGACGCCGTTGCCGTCGGTGGTGAACTGCTGGCGGTCGAGCGTGGAACCGGCGGCGGTGATCAGGCCCGTCGGCGAAAAGTTGCTGCTGTATACGTATTCCTTGGTCAGGCGCAGTGGCACGCCGGGGCCGGAGGTAGGCGTCCAGGCCGGGTTTTTCACGTAGCCTTCGCGTTTGTCCCAATCGGCGAAATCGCGGCGGTAGGTGTCGTTGACGCGCACCTCGGCCGTGCCGAACACGTGCAGGGTGCTGTCGAGAAAGTCGTCGCCCCAGGTGATGGAGCCGCGGTTGAATTCGCCGTCGCCTTCTTCGTTGATGCCGGTGCGGTAGGCCAGATCGAGCCCCTCGAAACGGCGGTTGAGCACGAAGTTGGTCACGCCGGCCAATGCATCGGCGCCGTAGGCGGCGGAAGCGCCGCCGGTTACCACGTCCACGCGCTGGATCAAGGTACTTGGCAGGTAATCCACGCTCACCGAACTGCGCCGGTCGGACGGCACCACGCGCGAGCCGTCGAGCAATACCAGCGTGCGCTCGCCGCCCATGCCGCGCATGTTGAGCTGGCTCTGGCCCACGTCGGCGGTGACGCGGTTGGCGATGTTGTCGGAGCTGACGTTGTTGAAGAACTGCGGCAAATTTTCCAATTGTTCCGAAAACCCCAGGCCGGGCTCGTACATGGTCAGCTCTTCCTGGGTGAGCGCGGTGACCGGCACGGCGGATTCGAAGCCTACGTCGCGCTGGATGCGCGAGCCGGTAACGGTAACTTCCTCGACGCGCTGCTGCTGTTGCGCGAATAGTGATGTGGAGGCCGTAAATGCGGCGATGACGGAAATTGCCATCGTCAGACGACGCCGCTCTGGATTGCGACGGATGGTACGCATTGGATTCCCCTAAATTGAATGATGAATGTGTGTGCCAGACTGCGCTGACTTGACACTGTTGTAAGGTTTGCACATACAACGTATTCGAGATGCAAAGGTATAAGAATTTCGACGTTTGTCGAGGAACGTACCGTTCGGTTTTAATCTCGTGATGCGGTATTGCGGCGGTCGGGGCAAAGATGATGTGCGGTCGAGGCGATGTACCAACCGTGCCGAGTCTTTGGTACTGGTGGCCTTCACCTGTCGATCCGGCGGGACGCACCCCTTGTCAGGCCTGGTTTTTCGCGGCTGGCCGTCCACCCAGCCGCCCTTTACGTATAAGGGTGAAATAGGGGATTATTCGCCACTTGCCCGGCTAGGGAGGCCTGGGACGAGCGTGATCCTTCAACCAACCCGTAATTCAAACCAAAAATAAGGGGCCCCTGACGATGTGGGAACAAAATTACCTTCCGGTTGCTGACAACCTGGCGCTTTCGGCCTTGTTGGCGGCCATCCCGATTTTCGTGCTGCTGACCATGATCGGCATTTTCCGCAAGCCCGCCTGGGTAGCGGCCGTTTCCGGTCTCGTTACCGCCTTTATCGTCGCCATCGCCGTCTACGGCATGCCGCTCAAGCTGGCGATATCGGCCACCGGCTACGGTGCCGCGCAGGGGCTGTTCCCAATCGGCTGGATCGTGTACTGGGCCATCGTGCTGTACCGCATCACGCTGGATACCGGCAAATTCGAGATCATCAAGGATTCCATAGGCGGGCTGACCGCCGACCGGCGCCTGCAGGCCATGCTGATCGCCTTCGCCTTCGGTGCCTTCATCGAAGGGGCGGCCGGTTTCGGCACGCCGGTGGCGGTGGCCGCGGCCATGCTGGCCGGCCTGGGCTTCTCCCCCTTCTTCGCCGCCGGTATTTGCCTGTTGGCCAACACCGCGCCGGTGGCCTTCGGTTCCATCGGCATTCCCGTGGTGACCCTGGCCAGCATCACCGGCCTGAGCGAGCTGGAACTGAGCTCCTGGGTGGGTCGCCTGTGCGCGCCGATCTCCGTCTTCATTCCGGCCTACCTGATCCTGGTCATGGGCGGCAGGGCGGCGCTCAAGGGCGTGATCCCCGCGGCGGTCGTGTGCGGGGTGTGGTTCGCCAGCGTGCAGTTCCTGGTGTCCAACTTCATCGGGCCGCAGCTTACCGACATCCTCGCCGCCATTTCGGCGATCCTGGGTCTGGTGCTGCTGTTCAAGGTCTGGCAGCCCTCCGACAACTTCGTGATGGCCGGCGACACCCAGGCCACCCTGGTCATGCATACCCATCCGGCCAAGGAAACCCTGCTGGCCTGGTCGCCCTACATCCTGCTGGTCCTGTTCGTACTGGTCTGGGGCAGCCCCTGGGGCAAGGCGATACTGGATTCCGCCAACGTGGTGATCGAATGGCCCGGCCTGCACAACCAGGTGATCCAGGGTGCCCCCGTGGTGGCTGAAGCCGCCCCTTACGCCGCCCGCTTCACCTTCAACTGGCTGTCCGCGGCGGGTACCGCCTGCGCCCTGGCCAGCACCGCCGCGGCGCTGCTGCTGGGCATGTCGCCCAAGGGTTTCGTGAAGCTGCTGTGGGCCGTGCTGGTGCAGATGGCGTTCCCGCTGTTCACCATCGCCGCCGTACTGGCGCTGGCGCTCCTGATGAACTACTCGGGCTCCATCGTCACCATGGGCATGGCCTTCGCCGCCACCGGTGCCCTGTTCCCGTTCTTCAGCGCGCTGCTCGGCTGGCTGGGCGTGTTCCTCACCGGCAGCGACACCTCCGCCAATGCACTGTTCGGCAACCTGCAGGTGGTTACCGCCACCCAGCTTGGGCTGGATCCCGCCATGATGGCGGCGGCCAACTCGGCCGGCGGCGTGATGGGCAAGATGATCAGTCTGCAGAGCCTGGCGGTGGCGGTGGCCGCCACCAACATGGCCCGTTCGCAGGAAGGCGAACTGCTGCGCTTTACCTTCAAGCACAGCGTATTCCTGGCCTGCGTGCTGGGTTGCCTGTCGATGCTGTACGCCTACCTGTAACGACCCTTGCCGTCCGGGCCGGTCCCGGGCGGCAATTCCCTTCGCTCCATCCCCTCCCGCTTCAGCCCTTGCCAAAGAATCCGCGATCCCGCATGGAGGAATTGGCGAAGCTTCCTTGTCATAAGAGGGAGGTACCCATCAATAATAAGAAGTAGTCGGCACAACCGAGGGGGGGCGGAGGAATGCGGAAATCCGAGGGTTTCCTGGCGAACGCGGGATTATTGCGCGATTTCGTCAGATTCAGGTCGAACCTGAGACGGCTTCTGGCCAGGATAGTGGACCGGCAGGACATCGACGACATCCTGCAGGAAACCTATATACGGGTTTGCTTCGCCGCCGAGAAGACCGACATCGTCAATCCAAAATCCTTCTTCCTGAAGACCGCCCAGAACCTGGCGTTCAACCATGTTTCCTCCGCTTACCGCCGCCGTATTCAGCTTGAAGACTTTTCCCGGTCGGATTTCGAACCCTTGACGCCTGATTTCGAGTCGCAGTTCGAGTCCAAGGATAAGTTTCTGGCGTTCTGCCAGGCGCTGCGCGCACTGCCGCCACAATGCCGCAAGGCCTTCGTGCTCAGAAAGGTATACGGGCTCAGCCAGCAGGAAATCGCCGAGGCGCTCGGCGTCAGCGAAAGTACCGTGGAGAAGCATGTGGCCAAGGGGTTCCAGTTGTGCCGCGAATCCATGTTGAGGATGGGCCACATGGAATCGGGATTGCAAAAGCGCGGAGCCAGGCATGCGAAGAAGTAACACGGACAACAACGTCGTGCCGTTTTCGGACGGCGTGGCTGAAGAGGCCGGGATATGGCTGGCGCGGCTCGATCGGAGGCTTACCGGCGAGGAACCGGCGCGGCTGGCGCATTGGCTGCGGCAGACGCCCGCCAATGCGGCGGCGCTGCGGGAATTGGCAACGTTCTGGCGGATGCCGGAGCTGCTTGCCGATCTGCCGATGGCGCCGTCTGATGCCGCGGTTATTGCCTTGCGTACGCGACGGCGCTGGATGGCGGCCGCGGCCAGCCTGGTGGCGGCCGCCGGCCTGGCCTCGTACTTTCACGTGTTCGGCCTGTTGAAGCCGTCGCTCGCCCTGCAGTTCGAACACACCTACACGACGGCGGTGGGGGAGCAGGCGACCGAAGCCCTGCCCGATGGTTCCGCCATGACCCTGAATACCGATACTGAAGTGCACGTGCGCTATCTGGCTGGAGAACGCCTGGTCCAAATGGTACGCGGCGAGGCGCACTTTACGGTGGCGCATGATGTTACCCGGCCCTTCGGCGTGCATGCCGGCGATCACATCGTGCAGGCGGTGGGCACCGCGTTCAACGTGCGTCTGCAGGCACCGGGCGAAGTCGAGGTGATGGTGACCGACGGCG
>DATMFX010000289.1:0-6527 GCA_035555995.1 Hyphomicrobiales bacterium
GTCGGTGGAGGAAATGATGGCGCCGATCAGCAGGCCTTCCTTGAACGGCAGGCCCAGTATCCAGCTGGCGGCGAAGCCCATGATGACGGCGGTGACCACCACGCCGAGCGTGGCCAGCATAGCGGCGGGCTTGAGGCCCACGCGGAAGTAGGACGCCTTGGTACGCATGCCGCCATCGAGCAGGATGACGCCAAGGGCCATGTTGCTGACGATGTAGGCGATATTGACGTCGTCGAAGCGGATGTGGGCAAAGCCATCCTCGCCGGCCAGCATGCCGACGCCAAGAAAACACAACAGCACCGGCATGCCCAGCCGGCTGGAAAGGGGACTGGCGAGAATGCCCGCCGCAATCAGCGCGGATCCCGTCAGGAGGATGAGGAGAAAGGCATGTTCCATAGGCCTCCTGAAGGTCGAGGGTGGGATGGTGGAGAGCTAGATTAGCATGAGGGTCAAGGGGTTTGTCATATGCTTTTTGGGGAAATGCTGGGGGTTGGGTAATGGGGCGCGTTGGCATAGGCAGGTGGGCGAGTTCTCTATATACGGGATAATGCGAGTTGCCTACGCCATGAGATCGTTGGGCATAGGCAACTCTACAATCACGCCACTCACCCCTTCGCCGACGGTTCCGCCGCATGATCCTCGTGCTCGGCGGGCCCGGTTGTTGCCGGCATGTCCACCAACCCCGCCCGGCGCGTTCCTCCCAATTGATCGCAGTCGCCATTCGTCAGCGTGAAGAGGCTGTTGATGTCTTCCCGCTGCACGAAACAGGCGTTGTCGGTCTGGTTGAAGGTATAGCGCCAGCTCCCGTCGTTGTTGGCCACTGTGACTGCCGTGGTTTTGGCAGCGGCCGGCACGCTGTTGTCCGCCACCCGCAGCACGCGCAGGTTGTTCCAGGCGCGCTCCAGCGCGTCTGCCGTGCTGGTCTTGAGCGTGGAGCCATCGGCGGTGTCTGATTGCTCCAGTGCCCAGGTGTCGTCCTGCTTCACCAGCGTATAGTCAGGCCCAGCGATTCGGGTGGGGTCGGTCACCGCCAGCAGGGCTTTGTCGAGCCAGTCATTGGCGTCGGTGGGGAGGTCGAAGTTGTTGAAGGCTACGGCGTATACGTCGTCCTCGCCGTCGCGCCGCACGTGGGTTTGGCGGAAGCCGGGGGAGGTGCCGAAGTAGTAGGTGCCGAGCAACTGGTCGCCTTGGTAGAAGGCGAGGCGGCGCTGGTAGTTGTCTTCGTTCACCTCGAAACGTTCCCGTCCACTCGCGGTGTTCACCACCGGCCAGCGGGTGGTGAGGTCTTCGAGATTGCCGAGCAGCCCGTTGACCTTGGGCGCGTTCGCCGGAAGGTTGGCGAGGTCGCTCAGTTGCCAGCCGTCGTCCACCCGCGTCAGTGTTGCGGTGTTGGTGCGGTCGTCGACGACGAGGCGGTCGGCCTCCAAGGGGGCGAAGCTCAGCAGGTTTTGCGGTGCCTGCTGCGAGGCGCCGTCGAGGTCGTTCAGGAGCAGGCCGGCGCTCAGTAGCAGTTGGGCTGCCAATATGCCGCCAAGCCACAAGAGTTTGGTTGTCATGGTGTCCTCCTCATTCCATTACCAGGCGGGCGTAGGCGGCGTCGCGGCGTGCCTTGCGGCGTCGCTGCAGCAGCGCGATCAGACCCACGGCGAGCGCGGCCAGGGCATAGTTGCCGTATTCCCACAGTTCCTGCGCTTCGCGCGCAAGCGGCGGCAGGGTGCGGTTGAAGTGGCTGCGCGAGCGGATGCTCATCAGGGCGGTGTCTTCCAATGACCAGTCCACGGCGTTGGCCACCAGCTGCACGGAGTTGTCGTATTCGCCGTTGGCGGCGGTGCCGAGCAGTTGCAGTATCTGGTCGTCCAGGAAGTCGTTGGAGCTGATCACGATCAGCCGCGCGGATTCGGGCGATTTTTCGATCACGCCGGAAACCACCGCGTCGGTAGCGGCCGCTTGCGACGTGGCATCTGTGCCGATTGGGTTTTCGGCATCGGTCTGAGCTTGGGCATCGGCTGAAGCGGCATCCCCCTGCGCCAGCAGTGGCGAATCCTTACCCGCGAAGTAGGAAGTGAAGGAACCGGCGCTGATCACGCCCACGGTCTGCGGCCCCGCCACTGTGCCGGTGGCGTAGTCGGGATTGCCGGCGGGATCGATGCGCGGGGACACGTCGGTGGAATCCGACAGCCACGCCGCTGGCGAGGAGCGCAGCAGCGTGGTTAGTTCGCGGCCGGCGCTTGCGTCTTCGTCCACCGTGATCGGCGAAGCCCAGGCCAGGGTGATTTGTGGCAACTCAGTGGTGATCAGGTTGTCCCCTGCCAAGCCTTGGCCACGAACGTCGAGAAAGTAGGGGTAGTCCAGCATGCGCCATTCGCGTAGCGAAAAACCGCCCACGTTGCGCGTCACCGGAATAGGCAGCGCGCTGTTCTGCGGGTCCATCACCAGCGCGTTGCCGATGCTCAAGCCCTGGTGTTCCAGCCAATCCTCCAGGCCGGTGTCGATCTTGCGCATGCTCAACGTCTGGCCGGTCAGGTCAGCCTTGTAGGGCGAGGTGAGCGCGATTACCGTGCCGCCTTGCATCAGGAACTGGTCCACCGCGAACACAGCTTTTTCGTCGAGGTTTTCCGGTGCCGCCAGCAGCAACAGGTCTGTGTTGCCGGCCACGCTACCGTCGCTGAGGTCTTCGTTCACCACGTTCAGTTCGCTGCCGAGAAAGGCGCGCAGTTGTTGAAAGTTCTGTCCGCCACCCATTGCCATCATGGGATTGGCGCTTGGCGCCACCAGCGCCACGGTTTTGGTGAAGCCCTGCGAAAAACGCTGGATGGCGGCTTTGAGGTTGCGCTCGAAGCTGCCTTCGCTCATGTCGTCCAGCGGGATCTGCGCCAGCTGCGTGCCGTTGCCGAGCGTCAGGTAAAAGTAGAACTGATCGCTGCTGAACAGGCTCGTGGCCAATGGCCGGAAGCCATAGTCGGCGGCGATCTGCCGGGCCACCTGGCCGCCGTTGGCGTCGGGATCGATGGCCTCGATCTTCAGGCGGCCATCGGCCTGGTCGCTGTAGCGCTGCAGCACGGTGTTCAGCGTGGCGTGGAAGTCGCGCAGCGCGTCGGGCAATTTCTCATCCGCGGAAACGTAGGCCGTAAAGGTGAGCGGTTGCTGCACCGTGTCGAACAGATTGCCGCCGCTCTGGTAGCTGCCAAGCACCTTGCGGATGGCGCGGGTCAGATCGTGCTCGGGGTTGCGCAGTTGCACGTCGATGTCGGTGCCGCTGCCATCGCCTTTTACTTCGATCAGATCGTTGAAACCCAGCGTCTGGTACTCGTCGCCGTATTTCACCAGCACGTTGAAGTAGGAACTGACGATCGAGGATTGGTAGCGGTCGGCCACCTGGAACGGCACTGCTTCGATGCCGTATTGCTGGTTGGCTTCGTCTTCCAACTGCGGGTTGCTGACAGGATCGACGAACTCCACCCGCACCCGGCCCTTGCCGGCAATGGCGTATTCCTGCATCAGGTCGCGCAATTGCGGCACCAGCGGCGCCAGCAGCGGATGCGTCTTGGTGCTGAAATAGCCGCGCAGCAGCAAGGGTTCCTGCAATTGCGCCAGGTAGCCTTCGGTGGCCGGCGAAATGGAATACAGGTTGCCGGCGGTAGCGTCCACGCGCAGCGCGGTAAGCTGGCCAAGCCACAGGTTGGCGCCCACGGCGTTGGCGATGAGCAGTAGCGTGAGTTGCTGCCAATAGCGGTGATGGCCGCCATCGCCCAGACGCGACCAGCGTTCACGTTCCAGGCTGTAGGTGTTCAGCACCAGGAACGCCGCGATCAGGCTCAGGTAATAGTAGAGATCGCGCAGGTCGATCACGCCGCGGGTAATGGAATCGAAGCGCGAGCCGGTGCCGAACAGGCGCAGCACTTCGCCGGCGCGGTTGCCGAAAAAGTCGGTGATCAGCGGCGTGCCGATCAGGTAGAACAACCCGCACACCGCCACCGCGCTGATCAAACTTACGATGGGATTGTCCGAACGCGCGGAAATGAACAGGCCGATGCTCAAATACGCGGCGCCAAGCAGAAAGGTGGCGAGATAACCGGCCCATACCGGGCCCCAGTCCAGATCGCCCAGCAACGCCACGGTGAACGGCAGCGGCAAGGTGATCACCAATGCCACGCAAAGCAGCGCCAGGCAACCGAGAAACTTGCCGGCCACGAACCACCACAGCGGCACCGGCTGGGTGAGCACGTGTTCCAGCGTGCCGGTGCGCCGTTCCTCGCTCCACAGCCGCATGGTGAGCGTGGAGCACAGGAACACCAGCAGGAACGGCATCCATTCGAACATGGGCCGCACGTCCGCCACGTTGCGGGCAAAGAACGCTTCTCCCCAGAAGAACACGAACAGCGTCACTGCCGCGAAACTGCCCAGAAACAGATACGCCGTGGGCGAGGCGAAGAACAGCGCCACCTCCTTGGCGGCAATGCGGCGGATGCTGCCTCTAGCGTCGATGCGATCAGGCTGCATGGTTCAACACCTCCCCGGCACCGTGGCCGTATTTGCCTTCGCTCACTTCGCGGAACAGGGTTTCCAGGTTGCGCACCGCGCCCCGCAACTCGCCGAGGCGTCCGCCGGCCTGGGTAACGGCGGCGGCCACCGTGGCGGCAAAGGCGTGGCGGTCGTCCGACTCGGGCAGGGTCAGTTCGTAATGTCGCCAGGGGCCTTCGCTGCCGTGCGGTGTCAGTGTTGGGCGCAGTTGCAGTTGAGCCAGCGCCGATTGCAGCGCGTCGGGGGCGAGATCGGTGACAAGCGCCAGCGCGTGCGTGCGCTGCAGTTCAGCCAGGCGCGCATCCACTACCAATCTGCCCGCTTTGAGGATGAGCACGCGGTCACACAGCGCTTCCACCTCCTGCATGATGTGGGTGGAAAGGATCACCGTGGCGTGTTTGGACACGTCGCGGATCAACTGGCGCATCTGCTCGGTCTGGGTGGGATCCAGGCCGTTGGTGGGTTCGTCGAGGATCAAGAGATGCGGCTTGCCCAGCAGCGCCTGCGCCACGCCCACCCGCTGCTTGTAGCCGCGCGATAGGTGGGCGATGGGGGAGAGGAATTTCTCGGTCAGCGTGGTGGCCTCGACCACCCGGCGGATTTCGGCGGTCTTCAGTTCACCCTGCAGGCCCTTGAGGCTGGCGGCGTAGTCCAGGTAGTCGGCCACCGGCATTTCCGGATACAGGGGCAGGTTTTCGGGCAGGTAGCCCAGGCGCTGCTGCACCAGTTTGGGGCTGGCGCCGAGATCGATGTTGTCCACGGTGATACGGCCCTGGTCGGGTTCCAGGTAGCCGCTGATGACTTTCATGATGGTGGTCTTGCCGGCACCGTTGTGGCCCAGCAGGCCGGCGATTTCACCGGCCCCGATGGTGAAACTCAGGTCGTCCACGGCTTTGAATTCACCGTAGGAACGACTCAAGCCGCTAACGCTAAGCATGAGAAATCCTCCAAGGATGAAACGAAGGTGCAGGTGCTAACGCCCCACGGGGCGGCATCGGCTAACGAGGTGGCGTACAATGCCCGTAAAAATCACGGTAAGTATTTATGTCTTCTGCAACCTTGCGTATCGCCACGCGCGAAAGTCCCCTGGCCCTGTGGCAGGCCAATCACGTCAAGCAGGCGCTGGAAGCGGTGCATCCCGGGCTCACGGTGAGCCTGGTGCCCATGACCACCCGGGGCGATCAGATACTGGATTCGCCGCTGTCGCGCATCGGCGGCAAGGGCTTGTTCATCAAGGAGTTGGAAGTGGCCATGTTGGACGGCCGCGCCGACATCGCCGTGCATTCCATGAAAGACGTGCCCATGGAATTCCCCGAAGGGCTGGGGCTGGCGGCGATCTGCGAGCGCGAAGACTGCCGCGATGCCTTCGTGTCCAACCACCATGACAGCCTGCAGGCCCTGCCGCAGGGCGCGGTGGTGGGCAGCTCCAGCCTGCGCCGGCAATGCCAGTTGCGTTTCCTGCGGCCGGACCTGCAAATCCGCGATCTGCGCGGCAACGTGGGCACGCGCCTGCGCAAGCTCGACGGCGGCGAATACGACGCCATCATCCTCGCCGGAGCCGGTCTGATCCGCCTTGGTCTGTTGGAACGCATCCGCGAATTCCTGGCGCCCGAAATCAGCCTGCCCGCCGGCGGTCAGGGCGCGGTGGGCGTGGAATGCCGCCTCGAGGACGCCGCCACGCTCCAGCTGTTGGCGCCGCTGCATCACGAACCCACCGCCATTTGCGTGCGCGCCGAACGCGCCATGAATGCGCGTCTGCAAGGCGGTTGCCAGGTGCCGATCGCGGCCCTCGCCGAGTTGGGAACGGACGGTCAACTGCACATGCGCGGCCTGGTGGGCACGCTGGACGGCACGCGCATACTGCGCAGCCAGATCAGCGGTGCGGCGCACATGGCCGAGGATCTGGGCGAGATTCTTGCCGACGATCTGCTGCGCCAGGGGGCGTCGGCGATACTGGAGGCCCTATAAGTGGCGGCCGGGCCGCTGGCCGGGCGGCTGTTCTGGCT
>DATMFX010000290.1:0-2158 GCA_035555995.1 Hyphomicrobiales bacterium
CCTTCGCCCGCCGTTCTGGATTCGTAAACGGTCGGTGAAATATCCGCGAACATCGCCACCGCCGGCTCGAACACTTCCTCGTGCAGGTTCAAGGCCACACTGCTCACCGCCAGCATCAGCCACACGCCCCAAAGCCACAGCCCGGTGGCGCGATGCAGGTCGAGGTTGAGGCGCGTGGTGCCGCTGCGCCGCTTGATCTGCCAGGCGATCTTCCACTTGGCGATCCCGGCGCCGCGCCTGGGCAAGGTAAGCCAGAACGCGACGAAACAATCCACCGTCCAGGCCAACGCCACGCCGCCCATCAGCCACACGCCCCACAGCCCCGGCAGCGCCAGGGTGTAGTGCAGCTCGTGCAGGAAGGGCAGCAGGCGGTCGCGGGCAAAGCAGCAGGCGCCGGCCTGCCGCAACCCCAGGGTGGCGCCTGTGCCAGGATCCACGAACACCTGGTTGAAGCCCGGTGCCGGCCCGCCCGCGTGCGCCGGCTGCACGTACAGGAGCAGGCTGTCCCGTGGCTGCTGCGGCAACCCGACGAAGCTGACCTGCACGTCGTGCCGCGTCTGGGCCTCGTGCACCAGACGATCGAGCGGTAGTGCCGGCTGCAGTGAAGGGCGGTGGAACAGCCGCGGGTTCAGCCAGGCGTCGAGTTCGGGCTCGAAAGCAATGACGGTTCCCGTCAGGCCGGCCACGATCAGGAACGCCGCCATTGCCAATCCCACGTAACGGTGCAGCAATACCGCCAGCGGTCTGAAGCCAGCCACTGCGCTGCCTGCTACCAGCTGTAGCGCAGACTGGCGTTGAGCGTGCCGCGTTCGCCGTAATAGCAGCCTTCGTAGAACGAGCAGTTGGCAACGTAGCGCTTGTCGGTGGCGTTGCGCAGATTGAGCGCAAGTTCGGCCTGCCCGCTACGCACCAGCGTGGCCGGCAGGCGATAGCTGAGCATGGCGTCGAAGAGCGTGTAGCCGGGCACCTCGATTTCGTAACCCAGGCCCCATACGCTGTCGCGGTAACGCGCGCCGGCACCCAGGGAAAGCCCTTCGATGCCGGCGAAGGCATACTGCAACCAGAATGACGCTTGCTGTTTCGGGGTGAAGAACAGGGGTTTTCCCAGCGTTGCGTCGTTGCTGCGCGTGATCTCGGAATCGAACCAGGTGTAGGCGGCGGTGAATTCGAGCCCTGGCGCCAACGCACCCTTTGCCTCCAGTTCCACGCCACGGATCCGCACTTCACCGGCCTGTATCTGTCCCCAGGGATTGCTGGCCGGTGGATTGGGGTCGGGTGTCAGCACATTGCGGCGGGTGAGGTCGAACACCGCGGCGGCAAGGAACAGGTCGGCATCGGACTCCGGCTGATACTTGAGGCCGGCCTCCCACTGTTTCCCTTTGGTGGGTTCGAAGGGGAGCCCATTCGAGTCGAGGCCGTACTCCGGTTCGAACGACGTGGCATAGCTGAGGTAAGGCACGATGCCCGAGGGCATGACGTAACTGAGCGCCGCGCGCCCGCTCAGCGCTTCATCGTCCTGGCGGAGATCGGTGGCGGCGTAGCGCTCGCGGGTGTCGCCGCCGGCGAAGTCGTAGCGCAGGCCGGTCGTGATCCGCCAGGCGCCGATGCTCAGTTGATCCTGCAGATACAGGCCGATCTGGTTCTCGTCCTGGCGCTGGTCGATGTATTCGACGAATTCGTCGAGTATGGCGTTGCCGTACACCGGCGCGTAGGCGTCGATCGGCGCCATGGTGGCGGTGAGGAACAGCCAATCGCTCTGCACGCGGCGATAGTCGAGGCCCAGCAGCAGCTGATGCGGATTCATCTCGTTGCCGAAATCCAGCAGCACCTGGTTGTCCAGGCCGAATACGTCGAGGCCGTTGCGGTCGTCCCAGGGGTAGCGGTCCACGGTGCGCTGGTCGTCGAGGAAGGACCAGTCGTAGCCGGTGAGTGTAAAGTTCTCGTGCTGATCCACACTGGTGAACTGTAGTTTTTGCCGGAACAGAGTCTTGTCGGTCAGGCGGTGTTCGAGATCGTAGCCGCCCTGGTATTGCTCGCGTTCGAAGCGGTCGAAGTCCGGATCACCGAGAAAACGGTCCGTGGGGAGGGTGCCGTTGGGATTGGGCAGCAGCGTGCCTTCCGCGGGCAGCGACACCGGGCGCAGGGCGTTGCGGTCGCG
>DATMFX010000291.1:0-7204 GCA_035555995.1 Hyphomicrobiales bacterium
CCAACATCCTGTTCATCTGCGGCGGCGCGTTCGCCGGGCTGGACAAGATCATTCGCGACCGTTCCGAAAAGAGCGGCATCGGCTTTTCCGCGCTGGTGCGCAGCCACGAGGCCGAGACCAAGGTGGGCGAAACGCTCGGCAATGTGGAACCGGAAGATTTGGTCAAATACGGCCTCATCCCGGAATTCGTCGGCCGGTTGCCGATGATCGCCACGCTCAATGAATTGGACGAGGAGGCGCTGGTGCGCATCCTCAAGGAGCCGAAGAACGCGCTCACCAAGCAGTACGCCAAGCTGTTCGACATGGAAGGCGTGGAAATCCAGTTCCGTAACGACGCCCTGCGCGCCATCGCCCGCAAGGCGCAGGAACGCAAGACCGGCGCGCGCGGGCTGCGTTCCATCATGGAATCGGTGTTGCTCGAAACCATGTACAAGATTCCATCGGAAAAGAACGTCACCAAGGTCATCATCGACGAGTCGGTGATCCGGGGTGAATCCGAGCCGCTGCTCATGTATGAGGGGGGGGAGGGCACGGAGCAGGAAGCCGTGGCCGGTTCCAAGGACAAGCAGGTGGGAGGCTGACCACATTCACGCAAACACCGTTCACGTACAAATACAAATAAGGCGCTTGCTGCGTATGGCTCACGGACGAGGTATGACTAAACAGAACCCCCCAACCATTGCCAGGTCGTAGAAGTCATTATGGATAAACCCGTCGCCAATACCCAGTTGCCCTTCCTTCCGCTGCGCGGGGTGGTGGTCTATCCGCAGATCGTCCATCCTTTGTTCGTCGCGCGCGAGAAATCCATCAAGGCCCTCAAGGCCGCCATGGCCGCGGACAAGAAAATCGTGCTGTCCGCGCAGAAACAGCATTCCGACGATGATCCCGGCCCCGACGACGTTTTCGGCATCGGCACGGTGGCCACCATCCTGCAATTGGTCCACGTCAACGACGGCACCGTAAAAGTGCTGGTCGAGGGCGCCGAGCGCGTCCACCTCCGGCAGCTCGATTTCAGCGGCGAATACTGGACCGCCGATGCCGTGCCGCTGAACAGCCACGTGATTGAGGAAAAGGACACCGACATCCTGATCCGTTCGCTGCTGTCGCAGTTCGATCAATACGTGCAGCTCAGCAAGAAGATTTCGCCCGAGGTGCTCACCTCGATCACCAGCATCGACGATCCCAGCCGCCTGGTGGATACCATCGCCACGCACATGTCGCTGCAGTTGCAGGAAAAGCAGAATATCCTGGAGCTGGCCAATCTCAAGCCGCGCATCGAACACCTGATGTCGCTGATCGAATCCGAGATCGACATCTTCCAGGTGGAAAAGCGCATCCGCGGCCGCGTCAAGAAGCAGATGGAGAAGAGCCAGCGCGAGTACTACCTCAACGAGCAGATGAAGGCCATCCAGAAAGAGATGGGCGAACTCGACGAAACGCCGAACGAGGCCGACGAGCTCAAGAAGAAGATCGACGAAGCCGGCATGCCGCAGGAAGCCCGGGACAAGGCCAACGCCGAACTGAACAAGCTGAAGATGATGTCGCCGATGTCGTCCGAAGCGTCCGTGGTGCGCACCTATCTGGACTGGATGGTCAGCGTGCCCTGGAAAAAGCGCAGCAAGATCCAGACCGACCTGAACAAGGCTGAAACCATCCTGGAAAGCGACCACTACGGCCTGAAGGACGTCAAGGAACGCATCCTGGAATACCTGGCGGTACAGAAACGCGTCAAGAAACTGAAAGGTCCGATACTGTGCCTGGTTGGCCCGCCCGGTGTGGGCAAGACTTCGCTCGGCGAATCCATCGCGCGTGCCACGGGGCGAAAATTCGTGCGCATGGCGCTTGGCGGCGTGCGTGACGAAGCCGAGATACGCGGGCATCGCCGCACCTACATCGGCTCGCTGCCCGGTAAGGTGGTTCAGCGCATGGCCAAGGTCGGCGTGAAGAACCCGCTGATCCTGCTCGACGAAATCGACAAGATGGGCATGGACCATCGCGGCGACCCGGCTTCGGCGCTGCTGGAAGTGCTCGATCCCGAGCAGAACCACAGCTTCAACGACCACTACCTGGAAGTGGACTACGACCTGTCCGACGTGCTGTTCCTGTGCACCGCCAACTCCATGAACATTCCCGGTCCGCTGCTGGACCGCATGGAAGTGATCCGGTTGCCCGGCTACACCGAGGACGAAAAGCTCAACATCGCCACGCGCTACCTCATTCCCAAGCAACGCACCAACAACGGGCTGCGCGACGACGAGGTGGAATTCACGGACGACGCCATCCTGGCGTTGATCCGCCATTACACCCGGGAAGCCGGCGTGCGCGCGCTGGAGCGGGAAATCGCCAAGGTATGCCGCAAGATCGTCAAGGAACACACCCTCGAAGGCGGCAAGGCCTCGATAGTGATTGGCCTCGACGATCTGGAACAATACGCCGGGGTCCAGAAATACGACTATGGCAAGGCGGAAGAGCAGGATGTTGTCGGCCAGGTCAACGGCCTGGCCTGGACGCAGGTGGGCGGCGAACTGCTGACCATCGAAGCCGTGGCCATTCCGGGCAAGGGCAAGACCATCATGACCGGGTCGCTCGGCGACGTCATGCAGGAATCGATCCAGGCCGCCCTGACCGTGGTACGCAGCCGCGCTGCGAGCCTTGGCCTGGATGAAAACTTTCAGGAACACAAGGACCTGCACATCCACGTGCCGGAAGGCGCCACGCCGAAGGACGGCCCGAGCGCCGGTATCGGCATGTGCACGGCGCTGGTGTCGGTGCTCACCGGCATCGCGGTGCGCAAGGACGTGGCAATGACCGGTGAGATCACGCTGCGTGGCCAGGTGCTGCCGATCGGCGGGCTGAAGGAGAAACTGCTGGCGGCGCATCGCGGCAATATCCGTACCGTGGTGATTCCCATGGAAAATGAGCGCGATCTCAAGGAGATTCCCGACAACATCAAGGCCGACCTGAACATCAAACCGGTCAAATGGATCGACGAGGTACTGCAGATCGCCTTGCAGTACATGCCCACGCCGGTGGCGGAAGGCAAAAACGAGACTTTGGTCAAACCCGGTGGCAAGGGCGGTTCGGGCAAAGGCCGCGAAAAAGGCAAAAAATCAATAAACACGCACTAAAACAGCGTATTTCTTGACAGGCTCGGAGAGCTGTTGATATAAAACCGCCAATTTCGAGACCCCAATCCATCACCCAACAGCGCAAAGAAGAGGACCCTGTGAACAAAAACGAACTGATCGAGGCGGTAGCGGAAAGCGCCGATCTTTCCAAGGCTAACGCGGCTCGCGCCGTCGAAGCGGTGATGGACACCATCACAAGCTCACTCAAATCCGGTGATTCGGTGACCCTGGTTGGCTTTGGTACGTTTGCCGCCAAGAACCGGCCGGCACGCACTGGCCGTAACCCGCAGACAGGGGCCAGCATCGAAATCGCCGCTTCCACCGTGCCGGTATTCAAACCGGGCAAAGCGCTCAAGGATTCGGTAAACTCCTAAGCGCTTCCGGTTCAGCACCACCCTGTGAGGGCGCATCCTGGATGCGCCCTTCGTGTTTTGGGATACTCGGTTCCACGAGTGCCAACACCGCGCCGCGCCCCGCTTTCGATTCAAGGTAACAGACGCCATGCTGCAGAAAATCCGTGACAAGACCGAAGGATTGGCTTCGAAGGTCATTCTTTACGTCGTCATCGCCGTGTTTGCCCTGTGGGGACTCGACAGCCTGGTGGGCTCGGTGTTTCTGGGCTCCAAGGTGGTGGAAGTCAACGGCACCAAGCTCAGCGACACCGAAATCGAGCGCATGACGCAGCAGAAGATCCAGGAATACTTCGCCAACCTGGCACCCGACCAGGATCCCGGCGCCTACGACGAAAACCTGATGCGTGCCAACGCGCTCGAGGAATTGATCCAGCGCGAGCTGCTGCGGCAGGTAGCGAAGGATTCGGGCATGGTGATTTCCTCCGATACCATCGACCGCCGCATCGCGGTGACCCCCGATTTCCAGGTGGATGGCGTTTTCAATGCGGAACGCGCCAGCATTCTGCTCAGAAGCATGGGTTACTCCCCGGCGGGCTACCGCGCGCTGCTGGCGCAGGAAACGCTGCTCAACCAGCAATTGGCCACCTATACCACCACCGGTTTCGCCACACGGGCCGACATCGAGCGTATCGCGGCGCTGAGCCACCAGAAGCGCAGCTTCCGCTTTCTCACCCTGCCGCTCGATGCACAAGGGGAGAACCTCGAGATCAGCGACGAGGACATCGCCGCCTATTACAACGCCAACGAACTTCAGTTCATGCGCGAGGAACAGGTAAAACTCGATTACCTCGAGCTGGACAAAAATGCACTGTTCGCTGAAGTGGCGGTGAACGAGGACGCGATTCTGGCGGCCTACAACGATGAAGTCAGCGCCTACCAGGCGCAGACGGAGCGCCGTGCCTCCCACATCCTGTTCGGGGCGGCCAGTGAAGAGGAATTCGCCGCGGCCGATGCCAAGGCGCGGGAAGTGAAGGCGCGGCTGGATGCCGGCGAAGACTTCGGCGCATTGGCGCAGGAATTTTCCGACGACACCGGTTCCGCACAGGACGGCGGCGACGTGGGCTACACCACGGGCAGCAACTTCGTGGCCAACTTCGAACAAGCCCTGCAGGGGCTGGCGCTCGACCAGGTTTCCGACCCGGTGCGCACCGAATTCGGCGTGCATCTGATCAAGCTCACCGAAGTCTCCGAAACCGAGGTGCCGTCCTTCGAGGAGCGCCGCGCGGATATCGAGCGCACGCTGAAGGCCAAGGATGTGGACGTGTTGTTCAGCCGGCGCGTGGAAGAGCTTGGCAATCTCGCGTTCGAATCCTTCGATCTGAGCGAACCCGCCATGCAGATGAACCTGGAAATCCAGCACACGGATTGGTTCGGCCGCAGCGGCGGCGCCGGCATTGCCGGCAACCCCGCCGTGATCCAGGCCGCCTTCGGTGCCGAGGTACTGGGTGAACAGCTCAACAGCGCCACCATTCAGGTCGACGCCAACCGCACCGTGGTGGTGCGCGTGGCCGAGCATCAGGATGAAGAACTGCGTCCGCTGGACGAAGTGCGTGGCGAGATCGAAGTGTTGCTGCGTATCGACCGTCTCGGCGAGCGCGCCCGGGTGGCGGGCGAAGGCATCGTCAACAGCCTGAAGGCCGGCGACAACATCGATCAGCTGCTGCAGGTGCAGGATCTGGCCTGGAACCAGCAGGACAACCTCGAGCGCAATGCGTTCACCGTCAACCCCGAAGTGCTTGCCCATGTCTTCAGCGTGGCGGCGCCGGCGCAAGGGGAGACGCTGGTGCAGGGATTCCAGACCTCCAATGGCGACTATGTTGTGTTCGAACTGCAGTCCGTGGTCGACGGCACCGCCGCGGATTTCCGCGATGGCGAGCAGGAAAGCCTGCGCAACTTCATCAGCCAGCAGAGCGCCGCCAACGATTTTGCCGGTTTCATGCTTGGCCTGGAGGCGCGCGCCAAGATCGTCGGCAAGCAAAGCTACCTGCAGAGCGGCGGCGAAGACGATTTCGATCTTGACTTCTGAGTCCGCTTCTTCTCTACAGCAAGTGGCACGCCGCCAACCGGCCGGGTGCCACTTCGCGCAGCACGGGGCGTTCGCGGAAGCAGCGCTCCTCGGCCAGGGGACAGCGGCCGGCAAAACGGCAGACCGGCTTGAGGTCCACCGGCGAGGGAATTTCACCCTCGATCAGCTTGTCTTCACGGTTGCGCTCGTGTTCCGGATCGGCTTCGGGATTGGAAGCGATAAGCAACTGGGTGTAGGGATGCAGCGGACGGAAATACACGTCCTCGGCGGGGCCAAGCTCCACCAGCGAGCCCAGGTACATCACCGCCATCCGGTCCGATACGTAGCGCACCATCGACAGATCGTGCGCGATGAACAGCATGCTTAACCCCATCGACGCCTTCAATTCCGCCAACAGCTGCACCACCTGCGCCTGAACCGATACGTCGAGCGCCGAGATCGGCTCGTCGCACACCAACAAGCGCGGTTCCACGATCAGGGCGCGGGCAATGCCCACGCGCTGACGCTGGCCACCCGAGAATTCGTGGGGATAGCGGCCCAGGTGATCGGCATGCAGGCCCACCCGTTCCAGCCAGTACACCACCTTGTCGCGCGTGGCGCGCAGGCTTAGGCCTTCGCGTACGCGCAAACCCTCGGCAATGATCTCGAAGATGGTCATGCGCGGGTTCAGCGAGCTATAGGGATCCTGGAAAATCATTTGGATTTCCGCTGCCTGGCGCTTGAAGTCGGCAGCGTGGTACACGGCCGGCAGGGTGGCGCCGCGATAGCGCACGCTGCCGGCGGTCTTATCGTGCAGGCCGATCAGGGTCTTGCCGAACGTGGTCTTGCCGGAGCCGCTTTCGCCCACCAACCCCACCACCTCGTGTTCGGCGATGCCAAGGCTGACGTCGTCGACGGCATGGACCTGCCCGCCGCCCGCCAGCGGAAAGAACTTACGCAGTGCGATGGCTTCGATCAGCATGCGCCCTCCGGGCTGTGCTGCGTGGCGGCAACCTGCAGCATGCCGGTGACGGGCGAAGCGGGCGCCTGGGCGTGATGCAGCCAGCAGAGGCTCTGGTGCGCCGTGCCGAAGTTGGGCGGCGGCGGTTGCCGGTGACACAACTGCATGGCGTATTCGCAGCGGTCGGCAAAGGCGCAGCCGGGCGGCGGCGCGAACAGATCGGGCGGGCTGCCGGGAATCACGCGCAGCGCTTTCTTGTCCGGATCGTTGCCGGGCATCGCGCCGCGCAGGCCAAGCGTATAGGGGTGGGCCGAACGGTAGAAGATGTCGTCCACACTGCCGCTTTCCACGATCTGCCCGGCATACATCACCGCCACGTCGTGCGCCATGCGCGCCACCACCGCGAGGTCGTGAGTGATCAGGATGATGGACAGCCCCTGGGTGCGCTGCAGTTCGCGCAACAGCAGCAGAATCTGCGCCTGGATCGTCACGTCCAGCGCGGTGGTGGGTTCGTCGGCAATCAGCACTTCGGGTTGGCAGGCCAGGCTCATGGCGATCATGGCGCGCTGCAGCATGCCGCCGGAAAATTCGAACGGATACTGCGCCATGCGCTTGTGCGGCTCGGGAATCTGCACCAGATGCAGCAGGCGCAGCACTTCCTCGCGCGCCGCGGTGCCGGACAACTTGCGATGCACGA
>DATMFX010000292.1:0-4069 GCA_035555995.1 Hyphomicrobiales bacterium
CAAATCCTCCTGGATCCCCTGCCGCAACCCCTCCACGTCCACGCCATGCACCAAAAACTCCGCACAACTGCGCGCCAGCCGCTGCAACAATGAGGCATCCACCGTTTCCGTAGTGAAACGCTGCCAACGATCAGTCACCACGTAATAACGCCCCTCACGTTTACGGCAGCTCAAATCCAGCACCAACCGCTCGCGGCCCACGCGGCGCACCAGTTGTGCCAGCTTGTCCTCATCGATGCGCCCGTCGCTGAACACGTAGGACGTCACGATTACATGGCTGGCGCCCGCATCGAGAAAATCGCCGGCATTGTCCGGATTCACCCCGCCGCCGTACTGCATGCCCCCCGGCCATGCGCGCAGCGCCTCGAACGCCGCCTCGCGGTTGCCCGTGCCCAGGGAAATCACGTGGCCACCAGGCAGCGCCGCGTCGCGATACAGCTGCGCATAGGACGCCGGCGTGCGTTCGCTGACGAAATTGGTACGCAGGGAAGCGGCGGCTTCCTCGTTGAGGGAACCGCCGACGATCTGCACCACCTTGCCGTGGTGCAGGTCGATACAAGGACGAAAACGCATGCCAATGACCACAACCGCAAAAAATCCAGGCGCAAGGATACCGTAAGTGGCAGCGCGGTTCCCGGCCGGTTTTTACCTGATTTTCATCACGCTTTAACGAACCGCCTGCACCATGGCGCCACTCGTTTCCAGCGTAGCCACCATGATCGACGTCGAAGCCGCAGTCAGCGACAAATTCCCCCTGTTGGCCAATTCTCCCGCCTTTTTCAGGACGCCAGCCCTGGGCTGGCTCAAGCGCCTGCTGCACGAGGCGGAGATCAACGATTTCCTGCAGCGCCACCGTGAAGCCCACGGCCTGGAATGGATCGACCAGGTGTTCGAGCATCTCGAATTCAGCTATGCCGTCAGCGCGCGCGAACGCGCCAACATTCCCGCCACCGGCCGGGTGGTGATCGTGGCCAACCATCCCATCGGCTCGCTCGACGGTCTGGCGCTGCTCAAGCTGGTGGGCGAGGTGCGCGGCGACGTGAAGATCGTGGCCAACGACGTGCTGAGCCAGTTCGAGGCGCTGGACAAGCTGCTGATCCCGGTGGACAACCTGGGCGGCGGCAGCGCGGTGCGCGGTTATCGCCAGGTATTGCGCGAGCTGGAAGCGGAACACGCGGTGATCCTGTTTCCCGCCGGCGAGGTATCGCGCGCGCGGCCAAGCGGCGTGAAGGACGGCCCCTGGCGGCCGGGCTTTCTGCACTTTGCGCGCAAGGCGCAGGCGCCACTGTTGCCGATTCAGGTGCAGGCGCGCAATTCGCTGTTGTTCTATGGCGCCTCGATGCTGTTCAAGCCGATGGGCACGCTGTTGCTGTCGGACGAAATGTTCAAGCAGCAGGCGCGAGAAATCCGTTTTCGCCTCGGCGAGCCGATCGCTCCGCGGCAGCTGGCAAGCAGCGAACTGCACGACCGCACGCTGGTCAAGCGCCTGCGCCAGCACGTGTATCGCCTGCATCGCCCCGAGAAATCCCGCTTCGTCACCGAGCGCACCGTGGCGCATCCGGAGCCGCGCCAGGCCTTGCAGCAGGAACTGCGCGAGGCGCAGCTGCTTGGCGTCACCCGCGACAACAATGCCATCTACCTGGCGGACTGGCGCGAGGATTCCGCGCTGATCCGTGAAATCGGCCGCCTGCGCGAACTGAGCTTTCGCAAGGTGGGCGAAGGCAGCGGCAAGCGCCGCGACCTGGACGACTACGATCGCTACTATCAGCATCTGGTGGTGTGGGATCGCGAGGCGCTGGAAATCGCCGGGGCATATCGCCTGGGCGCGGGCCGGCAGATATTGGCCGCGCATGGCCTGAGCGGTTTCTATACCAGCAGTCTCTTCACCTACGGCCCGGCCATGCTCGCGTACATGGAACAGGGCGTGGAACTCGGCCGCAGCTTCGTCAATCCCGCCTACTGGGGCAAGGCCAGCCTGGATTACCTGTGGCAGGGCATCGGCGCCTATCTGGCGCGGCATCCCGACGTGCGCTACCTGTTCGGCCCGGTGTCCATGAGCGCGGACTACCCGATGGCACTGATGGAAGAGCTGGTGCACTACTTCAACGCCTACCACGGCTGCACGCTGCCGCTGGCACAGGCCAAGCGGCCCTTCGCGCTGCCGGAGGCCACGCAGGCACGGCTTGCCGCGCGCTATGCCGGCTGCGATCGCAGGCAGGGGCTGGCGTTGCTGCAGCAAAGTTTCCAGGCGCAACAGCGGCGTATTCCGGTGCTGTTCAAGCAGTACGCCGCGCTGTTCGGCGAGGCGGGTTTTCAGTTGCTGGTGTTCAGCCGCGACCCCGATTTCGCCGATTGTCTGGACGGTTTGTGTATGGCAGACTTGCGGCTACTCAAGGCAACCAAACGCGAGCGTTATGTTGCATCGTCCACGGCGAGCCTTGCCTGAATCAGTGATCCTTCCACACGCCAAGGGACGCTGACACAGGGTGAGAGAGCCGCCGCTCAATGCAGTACCCCCCGAAGGCAGCAGCGCTGCCGGGAGGGTACTCTTCCCCCGATAAAAACCCCGCTCCATCCCGGCCACAGCTCATGGGCGCCACGCCATCGGCGCCGCGTACATGTGTCCGGCAGTGCCGTTACCGTTTTTCACGCTTTACGGTTCATTGATTTACTCTAGCGGAGGCAGCCCCATGGCAAAAAGAGCACACGTCAAACGCCAGATGAAGTATCAGGGCGAACCTGACGATTCCTCTTATTCCGAGCACAAACGCAGTAAAGACCGCGCCCGCGGCAAACGCCGCACCTTCGACGAGGGCAGCAACATCGTCGACCTCAGCAGCCGCAACAACCAGATTGCCACGGCTTATTCACCACACCGCGCCAAGGCGCCACTGACTGCCCGCACGCCGGCGCAGCAAAGCTACATCAACGCCATCAAGACCCACTGCCTGACCTTCGGCATCGGCCCCGCCGGCACCGGCAAATCCTACTGCGCTGGCGCGCTCGCCGCGGAAGCGCTGGAATCGGGGCGCATCGAACGCATCATCCTGACGCGTCCGGCGGTGGAGGCCGGCGAGAATCTCGGCTTTCTGCCGGGCGAGGTGGAAGACAAATATGCCGTGTACATCGACGCGTTCCGCGACATCCTCAACGAGCGCCTCGGCCCCGGCGTTGTCGACTACTGCCTGCGGCACGGCCGCATCGTCGGCGCGCCGCTGGCCTACATGCGCGGCAAGACCTTCAACAACAACACCTACGTCATCCTCGACGAAGCGCAGAACACCACGCCGACGCAGATGAAGATGTTCCTCACCCGCATCGGCGAGGATTCCAAGGTGGTGATCAACGGCGACATCAACCAAAGCGACATCCGCGGCCCCAACGGCCTGGAGGATGCCCTGCAGCGGCTGGGTGGCCTGCCGGGCGTGCACATCCACCGCTTCGAACGCGACGACATCGTGCGCAGCGGCCTGGTGCGGCACATTCTGGACCGCTACGAAACCTGAACCGGGCGGCGGGGGCCGGCCGCCAAGCGGCCGGTCCCTCGCAGCGCTGCGCTTTGCCCTATAATCGGGCATTCGACAAGGAGCGTAGCCATGAACAACCTGGATCAGCAGGTACTCTCCCAGCTCGTCGCCTGGCTCGACGCCGGCAAGCGCTGCTGGCTGTGCACCATTACCGAAACCTTCGGTTCCTCCCCGCGCCCCGTGGGTTCGCTGCTTGCCTGCAACGAAGACGGCCTGTACAGCGGTTCGCTGTCGGGCGGCTGCGTCGAGGACAACCTGCGCGAAAGCCTGTTCCGGGGCGAGCTGGCCAGCACCACCCCGATCCTGATGCGCTACGGCGTGGCCGTGGAGGACGTGCTGAAGCTGGGCCTGCCCTGCGGCGGCAGCCTGCAGGTGCTCATCGAACCGCTTGGCGCGGACGCCGCGCCGCTTTATGCCGACCTGCTGGAACAGGTGCAGCGGCGTGCGCTGGTCACCCGGCGCGTGGAAATCGCCACCGGCCGCTGCAACCTGGCACCGGCCACACACCATCAGCGCCTGCAGATCAGCAGTGAAGCCATG
This sequence comes from Hyphomicrobiales bacterium, assembly GCA_035555995.1. Classification (GTDB taxonomy): domain Bacteria; phylum Pseudomonadota; class Gammaproteobacteria; order Pseudomonadales; family Pseudohongiellaceae; genus CAILUG01. Next base: position 4,068 of record DATMFX010000292.1, read on the forward strand.
TC
>DATMFX010000293.1:0-6498 GCA_035555995.1 Hyphomicrobiales bacterium
CTCTGCTGCTGGATCACTTTCTGGAACATTACTGCAATAAATACAAATTCCCGCTGCGGCAGATCGGCCAGGAAACGCGCGAGGCTGCCGCGCGCTATCCCTGGCCCGGCAACGTGCGCGAACTGCGCCATGCGGTGGAACGCGCCGTGATCATGAGCGCGGGTGAACGGCTGGAAACCCACGAACTGTTGCCGGTGAACCCGCCGGCGCAAGCCGTCCTGCAGACGGCCCCGTCCACGCTCGATCTCGACAGCCTGGAAAAGCAGGCGATCATCGCCGCGCTCAAACAGCATGGCGGCAATGTCAGCCATGCGGCGCGCAGCCTTGGCCTCACCCGCGCCTCGCTCTATCGCCGCATGGAGAAACATGGCCTTTAAGCTGAAACTGGCGCTGCAGATCGGCGGCCTGCTGCTGACCACGCTGCTGCTCGGCTGGGTGGCCTTCACCACCGACTACCACGCCACGCTGGCGCTGTTGCTCCTGCTCTTGAGCGTGCAGCTGGTCGGCCTCTGGCGCACGCTGACCGTGACCAACCGCGAACTGGCGCGCTTTCTCAACGCCATCAGCCACAACGACTTCACCCAATCGTTCAAACCGATTGCCGGCGATGCCGATTTTCGCGAACTGAGCAAGGCGTTCGAATCCATCGCGGAACGTTTTCGGCAAACCCGCAGCGATAAGGAATTGCAGGCGGCCTACCTGAGCGCCTTCATCGAACGATTGCCCACCGCGGTGCTGGCGCTTGCCGACGAAGGCACGATCCTGCACAGCAACACGGCGCTGCGTGATCTGTTGGAACTGCCCGCGCCGCCGCGCACGCTGGCGCAGATACACCAACGCCATCCCATGCTTGCCGCCGCGCTCGATACGCTCAAGCCCGCCGCAAGCAGGCAGGTGCGCCTGAGCGGCACCAGCGAACCCAAGGAACTGACGCTGGCCTGCACCATCCTGCGCAGCCGCGGGCAACAGCAAAAACTCGTCACCTTGCAGAACATACGTTCCGAATTGGATGCCCAGGAGTTGCAGGCCTGGCAGAACCTGATCCGGGTGATGACGCACGAAATCATGAATTCCATCACGCCGCTTGCCTCGCTCGCGGACACCGCCCAGCAATGCCTGGACGAAAGCCGCGCGCATGCGGCGGTGCGCGAGGATGCGCAATTGCAGGCGCTGCTGGACGACGTGCAAAGCGCCTTGCATACCATCGGCAGCCGTGGCCAGGGTTTGCTGCGTTTCGTGGACAGCTACCGGCGCCTGTCGCGCCTGCCGCCGCCGGCGCCGCGCCGCTTCCTGGTGCGCGACTGTTTCACCAATCTCTGCCGGCTGGTGCAGCCGCAAATGGCAGGCGTGCATTTCGAATGCCATTGTGCGCCCGACACGCTCGAACTCCATGCCGATCCCGAACAGCTGGAACAGGCACTGCTCAATCTCGTCAACAATGCGTTGGATGCGGTGGAAGGCACGGCGCAGCCGCGCCTGACGCTGCTTGCCTTCACCCAGAACGGCCGCGCGATGCTGCGACTGGAAGACAATGGCTGCGGCATGAACAGCGAGCAGCTGGAACAGATTTTCGTGCCGTTCTTCACTACCAAGAAACATGGCAACGGCATCGGCATGAGCGTGGTGCGCCAGATCGTGCAGCTCAACGGCGGCCGTATCGACGTGGAATCAACGCCCGGTGTCGGCACGCGGGTGACGATGAGTTTTTGAACGCTGCTCAAAAACTATTGTGCATGCGTCTGTGGGCGCCCAACGGTTCGCGCAACGCTCAGCGCCGCGTGATTTTCATGACGGTCATGCGCGAGGCACCGGAGACATAGATGGTGCCATCACTGTCCACACCCAGACCATGCGCACGGTCGGCCTGCACGCTGTCCAGCAGTTGGCCATCCTTGAGAATGTTGACGATGCCGGCATTGACGTCGCTGACGTATACCGTGTCGTCCGGCAACACCTCGATGCCGCCGCGCGAAGGATAAGGCCAGCTTTCGACAAAGACGCCATCGCGGTCGAACACCGACACACGCTGGTTGTCGCTGTCGTTCACCAAAATGCGCCCACGCGAATCGACCGCCACGCCGTGCGGTACCTGCAACTGCCCTGCCCCACTCCCCTTGCCGAGGCCGATGCTGCGCAGGTAGCGGCCGTCCTTGTCGAACTGCACGACGCGTGCATTCTGGTAGCCGTCCGACACGTAGATATCGCCGGCGGGAGTAATGGCAACGTGGTTCACCTGGTTGAAACGCTCATGATCCTCGTTGTCGCCGGCTTCCCCCGGTTTACCCAGGGTAAGCAGCAGCGTTCCGTCGGGGCTGAACTTGTACACGGCGTGATCGGTCGAATCGGTCACCCAATAATCACCCTGGCCATCGATGGTCAGGCTGTGTGCCGTCTTGAACAGCCCTTCTTCACCCCAGGCCCTGACGAATTCGCCTTCACGGGTGAACACGCGAAAATGCGGCGCATCTCGCACCAGCACCACCACCCGGCCCTGCCGGTCCGCGCTGATCCAGGAGGTCGAGCCATCCCAGACACCGCCTGCCCATTCGGCATCCACCTCAAAAGCGCCATTATCCTGCGCCAGCAGCAAGCCGCTTGAAGACAAACCGCAAAGCAGCACCAGGGACACCAATAGGGAACGGACATTCATGATCGTTTTTCCTCGCCGCGAAGTGCCCGCAGTATACGATCGGTGACACGAACCGCAAAGCGCGGGCTCACGTGCCGCCGTCCGGTTTCTGCAGCGGCGCCAGACCGCGCTTGGTGCGCAGCCAATTGAGGCTGGCCAGAATCTTCTCGCGTCCGGCGAGCCAGCGCAGGCAGCGGTACTTGCCCGGAAAGTCCAGCAGCACCAGCCCACACAGGAGCGTCAACAGCCCCTGCCCGGGCAGCACCAGCATCAGCACGCCCAGCACCAGCAGCAACACGCCCAGCAGGTTCTTCAGCACCAGAACGACGGGCCTGACCCACGGCGGCCAGGCTTCCCGGACCAGGGGACGGCGCCGGGGGGTAACGAAATAATCCTCGGGCAAGGCCAGCACCACCAGCGGCAGGACCGCCAGGGTACCCAACGAAACCAGCACTGCCAGCGCCAGCAGCCACCAGTGATCCTGCAGCGATTCGAACCAGGTCATACCCCCTCCGCTCCCGTGTGAAGCTGAGCATAGCCTGAATGCCGCCCCGGGCAGAACTGCCGGCAGGTTAACAAATCCGCCGTCCACTGCTACGCTGCGGGTCATGAGGAGTCCTGTATGAATGAACCCGCAGTGCCGGCGCAGGAAACCAGCCGTTTCCATCGCCACTTCAGCAATGCCCTCAAGCTGTTATTGCTCATTGGCGCCGCCTGGCTGGGCTACGAAGGCCATTACCAGGCCGTGGTCGAAACGCTCGCCATCATCGTCATCACCTACGTACCGCCCCATCTGAGCGCGCGCTTTCGGGTACACATTCCGCCCGAGTTCGAATCGCTGGCGATTCTGTTCATCTGCATGACGCTGTTCCTGGGCGAGGTGCTGGACTTCTACAACCGCTATTGGTGGTGGGACATCGTGCTGCATGCCGAATCGGGCTTTCTGCTGGGTATCGTCGGCTTCGTGATGGTGTACATACTCAATGAAGCCGATTCCGCGGATCTCGATCTGGCCCCGGGGTTTATCGCCTTGTTCGCCTTCGCGTTTTCCGTCGCGCTTGGCGTCATCTGGGAAATCTTCGAATTTGCCATGGATTCCCTATTTGGCCTGAACATGCAGAAATCCGGCCTTGTGGACACCATGTGGGACCTGATCGTCGACTGCGTCGGCGCGCTGGTGATCTCCGTGATGGGCTACATCTTCCTCCTTACTTCCGAAACCGATTCCTTCCTCGAACGCTGGATCGATCGTTTCGTCGCCGAAAACCCCCATCTTTTCCAACGCAAGCGGCAGCAACGCAAGCTCGACCTCGAGTAGTCACCATGTCTTTCAGTATTCTGACCTACAACATCCACAAGGGATTCAACAGCGGCAATCGCCAGTTCGTTCTGCACCGCATACGGGAAATGCTGCGCGAACTGGACGTGGACGTGGCGCTGCTGCAGGAGGTGCAGGGCGAACACCAGCTGCATTCGCAGCGTATCCGCCACTGGCCCGACACCTCACAGTTCGAATTTCTGGCCGACCAGGTGTGGCCGCATTACGCCTACGGCAAGAACGCCATCGCCGACGGGCGCCATCACGGCAACGCCGTACTCAGCAAGTTCCCGTTCCAGCAGTGGGGCAACATCAACCTGTCGCCCTGGCGCTTCGCCAGCCGTAGCCTGCTGCATGGGTCGGTGACGCTGTGCAACGGCATACGCCTGCATCTGGTCTGTCTGCATCTGGGATTGTTGGGAGTCGAACGGCGCAGCCAGTTGCGGCGGCTCAACCAGCATCTGAACCAGGTGATGAACGAGCACGACGCCGTGATCATCGGCGGCGACTTCAACGATTGGACCGGGCGCCAGGTACGTCGCCTGCTCGACCCGGCGCTGCAGTTGCAGGAGGCGCACCGTTGCCACAATGCCGATTTTGCCCGCACGTTCCCCGCGCAATGGCCGCTACTGCAGGTGGACCGGCTGTATTTCCGGGGGCTCGAACTGGTCGATTGCCGCAGCCTGGACAACCTCAACTGGCGTGGCCTGTCGGACCACCTGCCCTTGCTGGCGCGCTTCGAGCTGCCCGAAGCCAGCTGCGTCAGCCTGCAGGCGTAGCACGCCGTCAAAAGGACGAGCCCGGCTCCTGCAGAAACGCCAGTTCCTCCGCGGTGCTGGTGCGGGCAAGCGCCACGTTGCGGTGCGGATAGCGGCCGAAACGGTCGATGATCTCCTTGTGACGCCTCGCGAAATCGAAGCTGTATTCCAGGCCCGTTTTGTCAAACAGACGCAGCGATTCCTGCTGGATGAGCGGTGATTCCGAGTGCATGTAGGGCATGTACAGAAACGGCAGCTGGCGAATGTCGAGCTGCGCGTCGAGCCCCTGCGCCACCGCTTCCTGCGCCAGCACCAGCGCCATGGCGTCGTACGCGAAGGCCCCGGCCGTGTCCCGATGCAGATTGCGGGAAAACTGATCCAGCACCAGGATTTCGGCTAGGCGCCCTTGCACGGTATCGCGCCATCCAAACAGCTCACCGCGCGCCGCGCTGGCGTGCAGGCCGGAAAAACGCTGCGTCAGCGCCGCATCGAGCGCTTCGCTCCTGGCGAACCAATCCTGCGGCGTCACCTCCTCGAACCAGAAATGCAGCACATCCTGCCGCGTGGGCAGGCCTGCCTTGTTTGCTTCATGCGCCATGGTCATCGTTACCTCATCCCAAAAGTGAATGGTGCGGCGGTTGCCCCCGCCCGCTGCTCCCCTTTATGCTGCCAGTACCCGCACAGGCGGCCAACCCCTTGTGCATAACAATGACGCCATTGCCACGGAGCAGACGCCATGACCGATGTTTTCGACCAGAATCCTCCCTCCCCGCCTTCCACTCCAGCGCTGCCGCTGCCGGTCCATCTCCCGCATACGGCGGCTGCGCGCCGCGGTTGGGACTGGATTCGGGAAGGCTTCACGCTGTTCATGCGTACGCCCGGCGTGTGGGTCGGCATCACGGTGGTGGGTTTGCTGATCCAGATCGTGCTGAGCGCGATCCCAATCGTCAACATCGTGGTCAACCTGCTTATGCCGGTATGGATAGGCGGGTTGGCACTTGGCTGCCACGCACAGGCTTCGGGGGAACCGTTACGCCTGAATCACCTGTTTGCCGGCTTCGGCCCCAAACTGAAACCGCTGCTCCTGTGCGGCGTGATCGTCATCGTGCTCGAACTGCTCATCTTCGCCGTGGTACTGGGCTCCACGCTGTGGGAGCTGGCGCTGCAGGGCACCAATGACGTCAGCCCGGAATTCGGCGTGGGCCTGCTGCTGCGCCTCCTGATCGCCCTGGCGCTGATAGTGCCGGTCTATGCTGCCTCCTGGTTTGCTCCCTTGCTGATCATGCTGAGCGATCTGGATGTGGTAAGCGCGCTCAAGCAGTCGCTTGCAGGCTGCCTCAAGAACATCACCTCGCTGTTGGTCTATGGTCTGGTTCTGATACCGCTCGGCATTTTGGCGGCACTGCCGTTCGGGCTGGGGATGCTGGTGCTGGCGCCCGTGTTGGTCACGTCGCTTTATCTGTCCTACCGGGAAATATTCATCGACTGAATCCAATGCGCCGAAGGTTCAGGGCAGCGCCCCGGTCACCACGCCACGCGTGGCATCGGTGACCCATTCGCTCCAGGAACCGGCGTACAACACCGGTGTTTCGAACCCGGCGTGTTTCATGGCCAGTACGTTGTGGCAGGCGGTAACGCCAGAGCCGCAGTAGCACACCACCGGCAAGAGCGACTTGCCGGCATCGGCAAACCGCTGCGCCAGTTCCTGCGCCGTGCGAAAGGTGCCGTCGGTATTGAGATTCTGCCCGAACGGTGAGTTGTGCGCGCCGGGAATGTGGCCCGCCACGGGATCG
>DATMFX010000294.1:0-2753 GCA_035555995.1 Hyphomicrobiales bacterium
CTGTTTTTTCTCGGGGTCGAGAATCCAATCCTTGGCGGCCTGGTTGACGTTGCCGACGCCAAAGGGATTGAAGGGCACGCAATCCAGGGGGTTCATCGGACCTATCGGCGAATCGGCGGGTACGCCCATGGGATCGAGCGGGCTGGAGATCAGCTTGCCTTCCATGAACGCCGCCAGTTCGGCCGGCTGCGGGTTGCGCAGGGCAATGTTGCACACGATCTCGCCCGTGCCGGGGTCGCGCACGGCATCCATTGCCAGGTAGAGCTTGTCGGTGCGCGGCACGTTGAGAATGCCGGTGGCGATGTCGGCCTTGCCGTGCTGAATGGAGCCGTTCAGGTTCCAGTTGTCATCGAGGTTGTAGTCGAAGCCAAGCGTGAACATCTCCTGCTGCTGCACGCTGCGGTCGCCGCGATTGTCGTAGATGTTGATCAGGCCCGGTCCGTCGATGATGCCGGTGGTGGAAAGCCGGATCATGTCGAGGCCTGCCTCATCCATGCCGGCGGCCAGGGCGGCGGGCAGGTAAGGGTTGTCACGGAAAATCTTCCAGGAATAAACCTGTCCGGCAATCGAGGCGTTGGCATGCTGGCCATAATAGTTGGATTCACTGCGTCCCGCCGCGGCCTGCGCGGTAAGCGTCAGGCGGTCGGTGGCGTCGAACTTGAGGCCGAGAAAACCCGAGCGCTGCGCTACGTCATTGCCGCGTGGTCCGCGAAAAACCGCTTGGTCGTAATACTTATACTCCTGCCCGCCGGATTGGTTGTTCTGCGCGCCGGCACCGCTGATCGACGCGTAGTCGCCAAAGGAATAGGGCCGGATGCCGGTGCCGTCGTCGGTGAAGGTCCAGTTGGTATAAGCGAAGTCGGGAGCCGAAGTGATGATCAAGCCCTGCGGCGCGGACTGGGTGCTGAACACGTAAGGCACCGTGATGCGCTGCGGCTCGTTCGGGGTCGCCGTGGCGGAAACCCAGTTGGGATTGCGTACCAGGCCCCAGTCCTTCCAGTTGTCGAGACGATCCTTGCTTTGGGGGCCGATCTGATCGATCTGCCGCGCTTCGACGGAGGCGATGACGTTCAGGCGGCCGTCCATGAAGGCTTTGCCGCCGGCCACGCTGAAGTTGTAGTTCTCGCCATCCCTGTGCTCGGTGATGCCGGTGGATACGTTGGCGCGCAGGCCTTCGAATTCGCGGTCCAGAATGAAGTTGACCACGCCGGCCACGGCATCGGCGCCATAGGCCGCCGAGGCGCCGCCCGTCACCACGTCGATGCGCTGCACCAGGGCGCTGGGGAACAAGTCCACGTTGACGGCGCCCTGGGCGTCGGCGGGCGCCACGCGGGTGCCATCGAGCAGTACCAGGGTGCGGTTGAGGCCCATGCCGCGCAGGTTCAGATACGAGCCGCCGGCGTTGCTGCTGATGGCGTTGCCGCCGCGCTGGGCGCTGGGCGTGTCGAAGAATTGCGGCAGGCTGTCGAGCTGGGCGGCAACCGTGGTGCCGGGGTTGAAGTCCTTCAGCTCGCTGGTGGTAATCGCGGTGACAGGGGTTGGCGCGGTCATGCCGTCGACGAGGCGAACCCTGGAACCGGTAACCTGGATTTCCTCCAGATTGCTTGGAATGGTTGGTTGGGCGACGGCGAGAGGCGTGCTGAATGTGGCGAGGGTGGCGGCGATTGCCAGGTAGAGTCTGTTTTGGATGCTACTGCAGGGGGTAGTCTTGTCCATTGATTCTGCTTCCCGTTTGGTGATGTTTGATTGCTGTTTTTTTATGACATCTCCCTGTAAGGCAAGAAGCAGGGTGTCCGGAGTGTAGGACAGAGTCTTGCAACGGAACAGTACGATTTATCGGATCGGAAGCCGTTACGGCATTTTGCGGAAATTTTTGCAATCAGGAATGAGGGAGATAAAAACGGCGGGAAAGCCCGCCGTTTTTACAGGTGCGATTCACTCCCGCGCGGCCGGCGCCTCGAGCAGGTCGTCCTTCAGATAGTGAGCGATGTCGCGGAGCTGTGCCGGGTCGAACAGCGCGCCGAAAGCCGGCATCTGGTTACGGCCGCTGTTGAGCGTGGTCACGATGGTTTCCAGGGTCAGCGCGGCGGTGAGCGGCGCGCCGCCGCCTTCGCCGCCACGGCCGGTTTCGCCGTGGCAGGGCTGGCAGGCCTGCATGTAGAGCAGGCGGCCGCGTTCCAGATCGGCCGGTTCGTCCGTGGCCAGGCTGGCCATCAGCTCTTCCGGCGAGGGACTGGCCGAGAGCGCGGCGGTGGAGGTGGCAGGGGCACGCGGCGGTTCCTCCATTTGCCCGTGCAGCGAGAACAGCCACACGCTGTCGCCGCGCTGGCCTGGATAGAACACGCTGCCACCGGCAAAGGCGGCCACGTACTGCGCGCCCTTGTGCGTGAACACCGCCGGTGCGCCGTGGATGCCGCCGGATTCGGTGCGGAAGGCCCATAGCTGATCGCCCGTGCGCTTGTCGAGCGCGGTCAGGCGGCCATCGCCGCGGCCCACGAATACCAGTCCTCCGGCGGTGACCACCGAACCGCTGAAACAGCGGTCGCTCCATTGCTGTTGCCAGGCGATGCGGCGGGTGCTCAGGTCCACCGCGGTAAAAAGGCCGCGGCGGGCCACGTCGATGGAACCGAAACCGTCGGTATCGGCATAGGGCACGTGGGCTTGCGCTTCGTCTTCGTCGCGCGCGATCAGCACGCCGATCTGGTCGGTGGCGCAGATATACATCAGATGGCTGTCGGGGTCGTAGGAACTTG
>DATMFX010000295.1:0-5912 GCA_035555995.1 Hyphomicrobiales bacterium
GTCAGCTTGCCTTCGCCGGAAAAATCGCTGAAGCGTTTGGGGTCGAAGTCGAAGCGCACGTCATGCACCGCCCCGCCATCGGCGATGTCGAGCGTGACGGTGGCCGTATCGTTGCCGGCTTCGAGGGCGATGCGCCAGTCCACGCGGTAGGGCTCGTCGTCGGCCGCCGTGGCGCTGCCGGCAAGGGCCAGCCAGGCCAGGAAAATACAATAGTGACTGAAAATGCGCATGATTCGATCCGTAGGCAATGGGAGTGATGTTCCCGGCAAAGCGCGAAAGGGTCAAGTGTGCGGGCGCTTGCATGTGAGCGGGCGCACATCGATAAAGAGGGGGCGGCATCGCGGCGCAATGCCGTCAATTGTGGACTTTTCGTACTCAATTGCTGCGAGATTGATCCTCCGTAATGCCTAGATTGTTCCAAATTTTTTGTCCTTTCCCTCCCTAAATTACACCCAAGCCCAAAGCGAGGGCGTAACCGGGCAAGCGCCCCAAGGAGATCAAGATGAACAAGATTCTAGCCGCACTGATGGTTGCCTTGATGCCTGTCGTAGCATTCGCTGGCGGGGCAACGTATGAAGTGACTCCGCTGCAGGTGAAAGCGGATATCAGACCGGTCGTCTCCGTGATCGACCTGACGGACGAACAGATGGAGATGCTGGTCAAGGCCCGCAGCGAATACACCGCGGATGCCGAATACCGCGTGGTGGTACAGACCTTGCTCGACAGTGTAACGGCCAAGAAGATCTGACCCCCGACGAATACCCCTCCTGCCGAGCATCGGCATTGAGCCCACCAGGCCGTCCTGGTGGGCTTTTTTATTGATCGGCTATTCGGACTTGATGCCGGCAGGCGTCTGCTTTAGCTTGTCCTTCCCATAACGACAAGAAACGGGAGGGAGCCATGCAACGTTCATCCTTTACGACCCTGCGCAACCTGGTCACGGCACTGTTGGCAAGCCTGTACCTGGCGTCCTCGGCATTCGGGCAGGGCAGCCTGGAACTGATCCAGGTGGAGGGGGCCTCGCTGGCCGGCAATCTCGAAGGCGACGCCACCTTGCGCGACGTGTACGTCTACCTGCCGCCGGGTTACGCCGATGCCCCCGCTAAACGCTATCCCGTGGTTTATTTTCTGCATGGCTACGGCGCCACGGCGCAGCGTTACGTGGAAGGCGTGCTGGACCTGCCGGCGGGAGCGAACCGTGCCATCGAAGCCGGCGCCGCGGAAGCCATCGTGGTGGTACCGGACGCCTACACCCTGTATGGCGGCAGCATGTATTCCAACTCGCTTGCCACCGGCGATTGGGAAGGCTTTATCGCCAACGACCTGGTGGCCTATATCGACAGCCACTACCGCACCCTCGCCACACGCGAAAGCCGCGGCCTGTCCGGCCATTCGATGGGCGGTTACGGCGCACTGCGCATCGGCATGAAATACCCGCAGACGTTCGGCGCCCTGTACGCCATGAGCTCCTGCTGCCTGATGAACCAGGCGCCGAGCCAGCAAACGGTGCAGCAGCAGGAGGCGCGCATGGCGGAGGGGCCCATTACCGCCGAACGCGGATTTACCAACGTGGCGCAGGCGCAGGCGGTGGCCTGGGCCGCCAACCCGCACAATCCTCCCTATTATTTCGACTGGCCCTGGCGCGACGGTGAACCGCAGCCGCTGGTGCAGGCACGTTGGGCCGCCAATTCGCCGCTGGTGTTCGTCGATCAATACGTGCCGGCGCTCAAGCATTACCGCGCCATCATGCTCGACGTGGGCGACCAGGATTCGCTTGCCGCAAGCAACCGCCAGCTCGATGCCGAACTGACCCGCCTGGGGGTGGAGCATGGTTTTGAAGTGTATGAAGGCGACCACGGCAATCGCATCGGCGAACGTTTCCAGGCACTGCTGCTGCCGTATTTTTCCCGCAATCTCGACGCCCAGTGAGGTGCCGCATGCTGCGTCCGCGCTCCTTTGTGGCTGCTCCTCCCTGGCGCCGCCCGACACTTGTCGTGCTGATCGCCACGGCGCTGACGTGTACCGCGCAGGCGCAGCCCTTCAGCGAAGCCGGCAATTCCGCCACGCGCTACAGCGAAGGCACCTTGCAGCCGGCGGGCGCCTGTGCCGACCTGGCGCAGTTGGCACTGCCCGAGGTACTGGCACTGCGCGCCCGTGAAGTAGAGGCCACCAACACCGTGCCGGCGCATTGCCGGGTGGATGGCACGCTGGATCCGGAGATCACGTTCCAGGTGAACCTGCCCCTGGCGTGGAATGGACGTTTCTACATGCTTGGCAACGGCGGCCATGCCGGGCAGCAGCCGGACGATCCCGCAAGCGCCCCGGCGCGCGATCAGGCGCTGGCCGCGCATTTCGCGGTGGCGGCCACCGATACCGGCCACGATGCCGCCAAGGAACCGGGCGCCAGCTTCGTGATGAGCAATCCACAGAAAGCCATCGATTACGCCTACCGCGCGGTGCACCTGACGGCGGTGACGGCCAAGGCGATCGTGGCCAACTACTATGCGGAGCCGACGCGCCATGCCTATTGGAATTCTTGTTCCAATGGCGGACGCCAGGGCTTGGTCGAGGCGCAGCGCTATCCGGACGACTTCGATGGTGTGATCGCCACCGCGCCCTGGGTCAGCCAGACCGGCTTTACCATCGGCGCCTTGTGGAACCAGCAGGCCGTGGCGAACGCAGGCTTGAGCGCCGGCAAGCTGGCGCTGCTTGCCGACCATGTGATGCGTCAATGCGATGCGCTCGATGGCCTGGAAGACGGTCTGATCGACGATCCACGCCGCTGTGAAGTGAACGTGGTGCAGGATTTGCCGCGCTGCACCGCGGGCAATGATGGCGACAGCTGCCTGACGCTGACCCAGGCCGAAGCGCTACAAAAGGTCTACGACGGTCCGCGCGACAGTCAGGGCCGGCAGCTGTTCCCCGGCTTCATGCCGGGCAGCGAAGCGCTGGTGAATGGCGCCAACGGCCTTGCCAGCCCCTGGCTCGGCCTGATCGTGCCCGCCACGCCCGGTGCTCGCCCCGGCGATTTCAACCTGGCCGACAACACCATGCGCTACCTGGCGCTGCAGCCGCCGCAGCCGGAATGGGATACCACCACTTTCGATTTCGACCGCGATCCCGCCTTGCTGGAACGCTGGAGCCGCCTGGTCGATGCCACCGACATCAACCTGCGCGGGTTCCGCGCGCGTGGCGGCAAGCTGCTGATGACCTATGGCTGGGCCGATCAGGTGCTGCAACCCCTGATGGGGGTGCATTACTACGAGCAGGCGGTCAGCGCCAATGGTGCCGATGGCGAGGATTTCATGCGGCTTTTCATGATTCCAGGCATGACCCATTGCGCGGGCGGCATAGGGCCGGACCAGCATGATCCGGTTACCGCGATCGTGGAATGGGTGGAACTGGGACAGGCGCCGCAGCAGCTCACGGCACGCAGGATCGTGGATGGCGAAACCATTCGCAGCCGTCCTTTGTGTCCGTATCCGCAGGTGGCGCGCTACAGCGGGCAGGGCAGCATCGATGCCGCCGAGAACTTCCGCTGCGAGGCGCCTTGATTCGGTACCGCCTCAAGCGGCGTTGGCCGGCGCCTCGGGCAGCTTGAGCGGGCGTCCGCTCAGATAGCCGGTGACCATCTGCATCAGGCACACGGCGAGCATCAACTGCAGCGGCAGATCCCAGCCCTGGCTCAGATCGCGCAGATAGCCGATCAAAACCGGCAACAGCGCTGCCATCAGATAGCCCACCGCCTGCGCCATGCCGGACAGCGCCACGGCCTGAGAGGTCGTGCCGGCACGCAGACCGAACAGGGTAATGGCCAATACCAGCGCGCCACCGCCGCCCACGCCCATGATGATCATCCAGGTGAGCACCTGCGCCGGCGCCAGGTAAAGTCCGCCGTAACCGACGAACAGGCAGGCGCCGCAGAACACGCCGATCCAGCGCTGGTCCGCCAGGCGGTGGATGGCCAGCGGAATCAGCATCACCGCGCCAAGGACGAAAATCTGATAGATGAACAGCAGCCAGCCGGCGCGCGCGGCGCTGATGCCCTGCAGATCGGCCATCATGCTGGGGAACCAGGCGATCATCACGTAGAACGCCATGGATTGCCCACCCATGAACAGGCTCACCTGCCAGGCCAGCGCATTGCCCCACAGCGGCGTTTTCGCCTGCGTGCTGGTCTGTGGCTTACTGTTGTGCCTGAGCTGCGGCAGCCAGGCCACCACGCCAAGCAGCACCGGCGCCAGCCAGGCCACCAGCGAAAAACGCCAGCCGCCGGTTTCCGCCAACGGCACCGACAGCGCCGAGCCAAGCCCGCCCACCGTGACCAGCACCATGGTAAAGAGCGCCGTGACGAAGGCCAGTTGCCTGGAAAAGTCGCGATGCAACAAGCCCGGCAGCAGCACGTTGTTGATGGCGATGCCGATACCGATGAACACCGTGCCGAGATACAGGCTCAGCGCGCCGTCGGCGTAGCGGATCAACAGCCCGAGCCCCAGGATCAGCAGCGCCACCAGGATCGCCAGTTCCAACCCCAGCCGCCGTGCCAGCGGCGCGGCGTAGGGCGAAAGCAGGCCAAAGGCGAACAGCGGCAGCGACGCCAGCAGTCCGGCAAGCGGGGAAGACAGGTCGAATTCCTGCTGGATCAGATCCAGCACCGGACCGACGCAGGTAATGGCGCCGCGTAGGTTGAGCGCCACGACCAACAAGGCAAGCAGCAACCGCAGGCCACGGCCGCTGGTGGGGGAAAGCGTTTCTACCGGCGACATGGCGGTGCGGAACCCTGGGACTGAAAAAGGGGGGCACTATAGGCCAGTCGAAGGCCCGGGGGAATGGGTCACTGGTCGAGCGCGGCGCAGCTTGCGCCCAGCCAGCGCCCGGAATGGGTGGCCGTGGCGTGTTCGACGATGCCGTTGAAATTGAGCGTCATGCTCGATTCGCCGGTGTATTCGATGCCGTCGGCCAGTATCACGCTGCCCTGGCCCTGGTCGCATACGAAATCGATATGGGTGGCCAGGCCCTGCGGCTCCACGCGGGTGAAGCGGCAGCCGCCTTCCTCGGCAAAGCGGAACTGGCCGCTTGCGGCTTCCTGTTCCGTGACGCAGTTCTGGAAACGCTGGTTCAGCCAATCCACCTTCAGGCCCTGCGCACGGATCACGCTCTCCACCGTTTGCCGCTGCTCGGGCGGCAGCAGAGCCATTTGCGTGCGCGCCATTTCCAGCGCCAGCTCCACGCGACCGCTGGCGCTCTTGATGTCGATCTGGTGTTCCCACAGGCCGGGCCGTACCGAAATTTCCTGGGCGAAGCCGCCAAGCGGCAACAGCAGAGCGGCGGCAAGAAGGGAAAGACGGAATGGCTGCATGAGGGCTAGCTCCTGAAAATACACATTGAGCACGCCTTTGATCGCACAGTGTGCGTGAACCGGCGCTGAACGGGGACGCATGCGTCCCCGTTCAGCCTAGTATTACGGGGCGATCTGACTACTTCTGCCGATCGCTTCAAGATTTTGATTCACCATCAGCTCCGGCGCGTAATTGGATTGCTGGCACATGTATTCGAACAATTCCTCGCCCTCGCGCCAGTTGAGGCTCAGGTGGCCTTCCAGTGGTTTGTCGTAGGTGAGCGGATCGCTCATCACGAAACGGTATTCCAGCCGGCCATTGCTCACCCGGTCGTAATACTCCAGCACGTGCACCTGCTCGGTGTGCGGCAGGCCCATGCGCTCGAACCAGAAGTCGGTGTTGTAACCCACCGAGTCGATCACCAGCGTATCGCCATCCCACCAGCCGATGGAATGGCCGTAGTTGTCGGGTTCGGGATCGGTGGGGTGCGAGCGTCCGTCCATGTACACCACGCGATAGGTGTGGGGCCCGCCGATGTCGAAGATGTAGAGCTGCTGCAGCGCGTCGATTTCG
>DATMFX010000296.1:0-3431 GCA_035555995.1 Hyphomicrobiales bacterium
GTGTCGTTGTAGGTGTAGTTGCCACGCAGTTCCAGCGACTCGCCCACCGGAATGGTGCTGTTGAATTCCACGCCGCGCGAACGGCTGGTACCTACGTCCTGCAGGTAGCCGCTGAAGGTTTCGAGATCGAAGTAGATGGCGTCCTTCACTTCCTGGTTGAAATACACCAGTTCCAGATGCAGGCCGGCGTCGGTGAAGTATTCCACTCCCGCTTCCGCGCCACGGCTCTTCTCCTGGTTCAGCTTCACCAGCGACGCCGGCGGATAGGCGAAGTCGCCGGCGTTGTACTGGATTTCGTACGGGCTTGGCGCGCGGAAACCGGTGCCGTAGCTGCTCTTGAATTTCAGCGTGGCGCTATTGTCCAGGTCGATCAGGTAGGCACCGCTGACGCGGTAGGAGTTGTTGGTGCCGAAGTCGTCGTTGTCATCGTGGCGCACGCCGGCCGTCAGGAACAGCTGATCGGAAAAATCGGTCAGTGCTTCCACGTAATAGCCGACGTTGTCGCGGCTCTGGTCGTTCATGCTCGTACGTTCCAGATCGGCACCGTAGACCAGGTCGAAACCGGGCAGCTCGCGGGCGCTGCCCACGTATTCCCAGCGTTCCAGCTCGCCCTTGGAGGCAAAGGTGGAAATGCCTTCCGACAGGTTGTCGCGGTCGGTGTCGGTGATGGCGTAGCTGAAGGAATGGCTGAAGGAGTCGGAGGTGTAATCCAGGGCGGCGCGCGTGGCCTTCATGTCATAAGTGGCCAGGCAATCGTGCACCGTGGTGGTGAGGAAACAACCGTCGAACTCCGTTTCGCCATCCACTTGGCGATGCACCAGCTCGGCACGCCAGTGCTCGTTCAGGTCCACGCCGAAGCGGCCATGCAGCGTGGTGTTTTCGTAACCGTCGTCATCCGCCAGCACGTTGTCGGCCACCTGGGTATTGAACCCATCGGTTTCATAGCGCGAGGCCGATACGAAGAAATCCGCGCGTTCGTTGGCGCCGGCCACGTTGCCGCTGTACTGCTCGGTGCCGAAACGGCCCGCCTGGGCATCGAGGCTGCCGTTGAAACCCTGGCCGGACTGGCGCGAGGAAATGTTGATCACCCCGCCCGCATCGGCGCCGTAGCTCAGCCCCTGCGGGCCGCGCAGCACTTCCACACGGCCGATGCCGCTGCTCATCAGATGCTCCATCTGCGGGCCGATCTGCGTCCCCGAGGGATCGCTCAGGCGCATGCCGTCGAAGATGGTGAGCGTGCGGAAACCTTCCTCCCCGCGAATGCGCACGGACGTGGCCTTGCCGGCGCCGCCGGTGTTGGACGCCGCGATGGCGGGCATCTGGCGCAGCACGTCGCTGATGCTCAGGTTGCCGTGCGCCAGAATCTCATCCTCGGTGATCACCGACACCGAGGTGCCGATCTGCCGCAGCGGCACCGGCACGCGGCTCGACGTGACCACGATTTCTTCGATACCGCGCCCGCCTTCCTGGGCCAGGGCGGGCAGACTCAAGGTGGAGGCGGCCACGGCGAGCGCCAGGGTCTTGAACGGATGGGACAGCAGGCGGGAGGCGCGCTGCGCAGGAAAGGCGCCGCCGCGGGATTGGCTGTGGCGGGAACGGGAAATGTTGTAAGCTTTCATCGGATTTCGCTTGAATGAGAGATAGGAGTTGGGGCTCGTAAGGCATGATCGGGGCGTACGGCGACTCCTGCCCACGATCGATCCGGCGCTGAACCGAAGCCACCACGCATGGTAAGGCCATTCAGACCATTCCCCTTCTGTTTAACTGTTGGACAACAGTTAAGTTAACAGCCGGTTAACGTTAATTTAACCCATTGATTTAGGAAGTTATTTTTCTTTGCATATTTCTTCCTTAGGATTCCGCCTCACCCCCCGCGAGACTTGCCATGTCCCTTAGGCGCCGCCATAAAATCATTGGCCTGGTCCTGCTCCTGCCGTTTTTCGCCTGGTCGTGCACGGCAGCATTCTTCCTGGTGCGCCCCCGTTACGAACAGGCCTACGAACAGTTGCAGGTGCATCGTTATCCGCTGGCCGCGCAGCAGCTTCCCCTGCAGGCCGATTGGGAGGAAGTGCGCTATTTCCAGACGCTGCTCGGCCCGCACCTGCTGGTGCGCAGCGGCAACACCTGGCGACATCTCGACCCCGCCACGCTCACGCCCGTTCCGCAGCCCGACCAGGCTGCGCTCACCCGCCTGCTGGAGGACGCCTTCACCGCCAATCCGCAGCGCTACGGCCACGTCACCGGCTGGGACGGCAACCGCGCCACGACCAGCACAGGCGCCACCGTCGACGTGAACTGGGACACCCTGACCCTGAGCCAGCAGGGCCGCGATACCTACTGGATCAACAAGGTCTATGACGTGCACTACCTGGCCTGGACCGGCAACCCATTGCTGGACCGGATACTGGGCCTGAGTGGCCTGGCCCTGCTCTTCTACATGACCTGGACCGGCCTGCAGCTGGCGCTTGGCTGGAAATTGCCCGTTCGTTCCACTGCTGCTTCCAAGCCTGTCGCTAACGCCAGGGGGGCATGATGGAACTGGCAACCTCAGGCCTTCTGTACGGGCTTGGCGCCGTGGTGGCGCTGGCGTATCTGCGCCGCCCGGCTGACCTATTCTGGTACCTGCTCGGCCTGGCGGCGGGACTTGCGCTGCTGGTGCCCTTCGCCGCGCCGCTCCCGCCCCTGCTGCAGCTGCCCTCGAACCAGGGCGCGCTGGCGGTGGCGCTGGCCATGGGCCTGATGCTGTTGTACAAACCCGGCCCGGTCGCGCTGATGCTCACCGCGGGCCTTTGCAGCGCCGCCTGGTGCGGCGCGCTGTGGCCGCTGCTTGGCGGGCCGGTGGCACTGATCGTGCCGCTGGCCATTGCCGCCGCCACGGTATTGCTGGCGCAGCGCCATGCCGGTTTCAGCACGCCCTGGCTGCGCCAGGAAGCCTGTCTGCTGCTCCTGGTCGCCAGCCTGATGCTTGGTCTGACGCCCGACATTCTCGACGGCTGGGCTTCCGCTACCCAGCTCAAGGCGCTGGGCGACAGCGCGGCGGACAAACAACAATTTTCCGCCCGGGGCGCACTGTGGCTCAGCGCCGCGAGCGTGGTCCTGGGCCTGATCTACAAGAGGTGGCGTTACCGATGAATTTGCTGGGCTTGTTGGAAAACGGACTGTTCGCGCTTGGGCAGGTGCTGCGCTTTCCGGTGATGTCGCTGTTGTGGGTGTGCGTGATCGCGGTGTGCTTCATGGCCGGCTCCTGCATCATGGAACTCTTGGCCCGCCGCAAGGACCGTGCCGGCTTCAACATCAAGCCCTGGCTGGTGCAGGGAGCCGTTCTGGGGGCGGATGAGACCCGCGTGCAGCAGCTGCCGCTGCCGCTCAAGCAATTGCTGACCCGTATGCGCGAACATCGCGCCCGCGGCGAACTGCATGAAGGCGGTCTG
>DATMFX010000297.1:0-7928 GCA_035555995.1 Hyphomicrobiales bacterium
TGGCGTCTTCGTTCGGCAGATCCACCAGGGCGCCTTTTTCAAGCAGCAGCTTGGTCACTGCCACGTCACCGCCGCGCGCGGCACGGAACAGCGCGGTGGTACCGGTGCGCAGCAAGCCGTCGGCACCGCGGTCGGCGCCAAGGCTGCGGTAGGGCGGAAACAGTTTCAATTGCAGGTTGGGATTGCCGCCGCGTTCGAGGATCAACTGGATGACTTCGAGGTTGGTGGTCAGGTCGTCCGCCGGACGGTCGGCGCGGCCGCCGTGCGGCAAGGTGTTGTAGTCCACGGCGGCGTAGAGCGGCGAGCGGCCGTAGATGTCCCATTTGTCGAGATTGGCGCCGGCGTCGATCAGCACCTTGGCGGTGTCCCACTGGGCGTTGAGGGTGGCCATGACCAGCGGCGTGACGCCTTCCGGGTCGGCCCTGTCCGCGTCGGCGCCGGCTTTCACCAACTGTTCGGCGCAGGGGGCGCAGCCTTCGCGCGCGGCATAGTGCAGCGGGGTCATGCCGCCGGGCGGCAGAATCTTCATGCGCGGTTCGGCGGTTACCTGGCGCTCCCAATCATTGGGTAATGACTGAACATTGGCGTCGGCGCCGTTGTCGAGCAACAAGGCCACCATGTCCGGCTGCTGTTGGGCGCTTGCCCACATCAGGGCGGTCTGGCCGCGCCACTGTTCCACGGCGTTGACGTCGGCGCCGGCTTTGATCAGCGCCTTGGCGGCGTCGAGGTGGCTGGTGCGCGCCACGATCATCAGCGCGGTCTGGTCGTCCGCGCCGCGTTCGTCGGCCTGTGCGCCGGCCTTGAGCAGTTGCGTGATGATGGCGGCATTGCCGCTGATCGCGGCTTGCGACAGCGGCGTGGCGCCGTAGCTGTTGCGCGCGCTCACGTCCGCGCCTTGTTTGATCAAGCGTTCCACCAGCGCCGCGTCATCGTAATACACGGCCCAGTGCAACGCCGTGGTGCCGTCGGACTGTGCGGCGGTAACGTCGGTGCCGCGCGTAACCAGCTCCAGCGCGGCGGTGGTTTCGCCCTTGGCGGCCAGCGCAAGCAGCTGCTGTTCATTGCCGTCCTGCGCCTGGACGCCGGTGGTCAACAGCGCCAGCAGCACGCCCGCGCACAGCGGTTTGAGTGTGTTGGTCAACTTCATCATGCATCCTCGCCCTGGGCACCCGGCCCGCCGCTCAAACCTCTTCGATCAAGCCCGTGGCATCGCCAAGCGCGTCCACCGGCACACCGATGCGATCCAGAATGGTCAACATCAGGTTGGATACCGGCGCGCGTTCGGGCGCCATGATGTGCTGGTTGCCCTTGATGCGGCCACCGGCCTTGCCGATGATCACCGAGGGCAGCGGCCAGTGGTCGTGCGCGTTGGAGTTGCTCATGTTGCTGCCGTACAGAATCATGGCGTTGTCCAGCATCGAGCCGCTGTCACCGTCCGGCAATTCGGCGAGTTTGTCGAGGAACTTGGCCAGCACCAGGCTGTGGTATTCCTGGATGCGCAGCAGCCGCGCGATCTTGTTGGGATCGTTCTGGTGATGCGACAGCGGATGGAAGGCATCGGAGACGCCGACATGGTTGTAGGTCTGGTTGCTCACCTCGGCCGCCATCATCATGTTGGCGATGCGGGTAACGTTGCCCTGGTAGGCCAGCAGGATCATGTCCAGCTGCAGGTTCAGCAGCGTGTCGAAATCCGTCGGCGTGCCGGCGGGCGCATCGGGCAGGCTTAGGTGCGACAGGTCGTGGCCGGCGCTTTTTTCAACCCGGCGTTCCACTTCGCGCACGGTTTGCAGGTAGTCGTCGAGCACCACGCGGTCGGCGGCGCCAAGCGCTTTGTTCAGCGTGGCGGTTTCCTCCAGCATCAGGTCCAGGATGCTGGCGGTCTGCTTGCCGATGCGCTCGCGCTCGGCGGCGTTGTCGCCCACCCCGAACAGCGTTTGGAACAGTTTGCGCGGGTTGTTCTCCATGGGCAGCGGCGTGCTTGGCGTACGGAACGAGATGGTGCCGGCGTAGCTGCAGCCGTAGGCGCGGTCGCAGGCGCCCGCCGCGCCGCTGGTTTCGGTGGCCACTTCGATGGAAGGCAGCGGCGTGTCCTGGCCGATGTACTGCGCGGCGATCTGGTCGATGGTGATGCCGCCGAACGGTTCATGGCTGACGCGCGGCGTGGCGCCGGTCAACCAGGTGCCGGGCGTGATCGCGTGCACGGGGCCGTAGGCGCGCTTGTTTTCCAGGTTGGACACGATGGTCATGTGTTCCTTGAACCTGGCCATCGGCGCCAGGATGGATTTCAGCTCGAAGTCGCTGCCCACCTTGTCCGGCGTCCAGTTGGTCATCACCGCGCCGTGCGGCACGTAGAAGAAGCCCAGGCGCGGCGGCGCCTTGGCGGCGGTTTGCCCCAATGCGGTGGCGGCCGGAATCATCGCGTCGAGCAGCGGCAGGGAAACCGTGGCCAGCGCGCTGCGCAGGAAGGTCCTTCTGGGCAGGTGTTTCTTGGTCAGGTACATGGGGCTTTCCTCCTATGCTCTATGCTGCGCGTTCAGCGGTTGCCAACTTGCAGGGCACCGGCATCGGGCACGGTAATCGACTGGAACTGGTCGCTGTCGATGACACCGGCAATGATGCTGGAAAAACGATAATCGTGCTTGGCCGCTTCATGCACGATGGCACGCACGGTGGGCATGTCGTGTGCCTCCACGCCGCGTCCGATCGCGTACATGAGCAGTTTTTCCGTGAAGATCTGCGCAAACTGGTCCGGGCGTTCCACCAGGGCGTTGCGCAGGTCGTTCACGCCCTGGATCGGCTGGCCGCTGGCAAGCTGCCCGCTGGAATCGATCGCCACGTTGCCGGCGTCGCGGTCGCGGTCGCGCCACTGGCCGATGGCGTTGAAGTTTTCCAGCGACAGGCCCAAGGGATCCATCACGTCGTGGCAGCCGGCGCAGGCCGGGTTGCTGCGATGCATTTCCAGGCGTTCGCGCACTGTCATCGCCACCGCGGCGCCTTCCGGCGTTTCCGGGAAGGCTTCCACGTTGGGCGGCGGCGTGGCAGGCGGCACGCCCATCAGGTTTTCCATGATGAAGGCGCCGCGGATCACCGGAGTGGTGCGGTTGGCGTAGGACGTGACCATCAGCACCGCGCCCTTGCCCAGCAGGCCGAAGCGTTCCTGTTGCGCCAGCTTCACCTTGCGGAACTGGTCGCCGCGCACATCGGTGATGCCGTAGTGCAGCGCCAGGTCCTCGTTGAGGAACGTGGTGTCGGAGGTGAGCAGCTCATGAACCGGCGCGTCGCGCGCGATCAGATCCGCCGCGAAATAACGGATTTCGTCGCGGAAGGCGTCGAGCAGGCCGGCGTTGTAGTCGGGGAACAGCTCCGGATCGGGATCGATGTTGTCGAGTTCGCGCAGGCGCAGCCACTGGAACACGAAGTTGTCCACCAGCGCTTCGCCGCGCGGATCGGCCAGCATGCGCGCCACCTGCTTGTCGAGGTTGTCGCCCTGGCGCAGTTGATTGTTGGCGGCCAGGTCGATCAGTTCCGCGTCCGGGGGCGAGCTCCACAGGAAGAAGGCCAGGCGCGAGGCCAGTTCCAGGTCGCTGATCGGCACCACGGAACCGGGAGCCGCTTCGCCATCGGGTACTTCGGCGCGGAACAGGAATTTGGGGCTGGTGAAGATCGCCATCATGCCGTTCTTGATGCCGTCGTCGAAGCTGCCGGCTTCGCGTGCCTCGGCGAAGAAGCGCAGCGGCGCGTTCAGGTCGGTTTCGCCCACCGGGCGGCGGAACGCCTGCTTGGCCAGGTTGGCGAAGATGTTGCGGGCGCAATCCAGTTCCTCGCTTGGCGCGGTGGGCTCGCAGATCATGACCTTGCGGCGGCTTTCCGTGGCGATGACCCCATTGGTGCTGAGCGGGCCGGTAATCTGCACGCCGCGCATGCGGGCGATGCGATCCATGCCGCGGTTGTGGTCGAGGCTGTGCAGGAACTCGTCGGATTCGGCGAAGCTGCGCGCCACGAAGGCCACGCCGATGGCGTGTTTGCCGGAACTTACCGTAATCGGAATGTCCTTGAAGCGGGCGTTGATCTCGGCCACGGCCGGCGCCTGCTCCTGGTCGAGCTTGCGCAGGTCTTCGCCACCGCCGATGCTGCGGCGGAAGATTTCCTCGCCGTCCAGGGTGACGACCACGTCGTGTGCGTATTCCATGCCAAGCGTATAACCCGCGCCGGCCATGCCCGGAATGGTAAGTGTGTACTCGCCATCCACCGGGAATTCGTGTTCCACCAGCACGCCGCCACGGGTGCCGAGCGGCAGGCCGTGTATGTGGGCGCCCTGGTAGGAGCTGTCCACCGGGTAGGTGACTACTTCCTGGCGCGGCGAGGGATCGCCCACGGCGCGGTCGCTTACCGTGCGGGCGGCGGCAATGTATTGATCCAGGAATGCCGGCGACACTTTCAGCACGTTGGCGATGTTGTCGAAGCCGTCGCTGTTGTCGTCTTTCGGCAGGGTAAGCTCAGCTTCGAGCTCCACGCCGGTGATCTGGCGGATGGCATTGACGTATTCGGTGCGGTTGAGGCGATGCAGCCCCACCCGGCCCGGGTCGGGAGATTCATGCGCATGGGCATCGAGCACGTTTTCAAGCGCACCTATCAGCGCCCAGCGATCCGCCTCGCTCGGCTGTTTCTGGCTGGGGGGTGGCATTACCGAACCGCGTATTTTCTTCAGGGCAAGTTCGAACTGGTCCGCATGAGAGGCCACGGTGTCGGGGGTCATCAGCGAGAAATCCAGACCACCGGCGTAATCATCGAGGTTATGGCAGCCCATGCAATAGGTGTCGAACGCCCCCCACTGCTGCTCCAGTGCCTGCACGGCGTCCGCATAATCCTGCTGCGCGGAGGCCTGTCCCAGCCCCCCGCCAAGCAGGGTGGCCAGGCCTATGGCCAGGGTCAACTTGCGTCGTAATGCATGCATGTTCATTCTCCGTTACTGCCTTTGGCGCGGAACCTGTCCGCGGCCTCTTACATTCTGCCCGTTCGCCTTGATGTCACCTTACCCACAGCGGCGTCATCGGGCTGTCAAATAATGCCTTGCACCGCCCGGCCCGGAATGTGGTACCAGGTGCCCTTGTAGAGCAGCGCCAGGAACAGTTCGGGATTGCCCCATTCGGCGTTGAAGGGCGCCATGGGGTCCGCGTCCTGGAACTGCGCCAGGCTGCGGCCGGTCTTGAAGGCTTCCGCCACCTGGTCATAGGCGTGTTCCAGCATGGCGGCCTGTTTTTCCAGCTGCGCCCGGTCCAGCACGTCGCCCTGCGCTGCCACTACCTTGGTGGCGGCGCCGCTCAGTTCCAGCAGGCCGGCGGTGGTCTTGCGCGCCCCGCCCACCCAGCCACCGGTCACGTAATCGAGCAGCGGATAGGCGCCGGCACCCAGCATGTCGCCCACCACCAGCACGTCGGCCTTGGCAAAGCGCACGTAGATGTCGCCGTCGGTGTTGGCCTGGCTGATCCAGCCGTATTCGACGGCATCGTCGCCGAATGGCAGCGAACCTACCGTATAAAAGGTCTGATTGGCCTGCAACTCCTTCGGCATGGGGTTGTGTGTCCAGTCCTGCCATTCCACGTAGAAATCGGCGTTCTGCCACAGGCGGGTGTTCTCGTGGGCGATGATCGGTACGCCGCGCGGCGCCAGCAGGGCATTGAGCCCACACTTGTCGGCGCGCCAGTTGGTGTTGAACAGCGCCGCGACCGGCTTGCCGCCGCCAAGGCGTTCGATTTCCGCCAGCAGGGCGTCGGCGTGCTCCTGAAGGCCGCCATCGACCACCACCACGGATTCGGGCCCCACCGCCACCACCACGTTGCTGCCGGCGCCGCTGATCAGGCTCAGGCCCGCGCCAAGCGAGGTGGTGCGCAGCGCGCCCTGGGCCAGCGCCACGTTCCCCATATTGGTGGCCAGAGGCGCCAGCATCAGGGACTGCAACAAGGTTCTGCGGGTGTATGTCATGGTTTCTCTACCTGCTCGTGCCGGCATTCTCACAACCCTTCTAACAAAGAATTGAGCAAACTCCGGGGAAAAACCCCGCATTCGTACCAGAGCGGCCAAATGTTCCTGTCAATTCAGACCCTTACGCCGCCTTTCTACGCCGCGCCCAGGGTTTCTGCGTTGATCGAAATCAGACGTTTCGCTGCCTGGCCGCGCTTGTAGCGGGCGTGGCGGCGTATGGAGACTGGACGGCGGGAAAGCCCGCTCGGGCGGGTCTTGTTGAATGGCCGACTCTAGCACATTCGGGGAGGGAAGACTCCCCGGGCGGGGAGCGTACAGCGGCGCTCCCGGGCGAACCGGAAGCGCCGCTGCGGGCGGGATCAGGGCTTGCGGACGATGAACAGGAAGCAGTCGGTGTCGCGGCCCAGGATCGGGTCGTTGGACGACAGCGTGTGGTCGTCGGCGGGGGTGTCCAGCAGGTCCGATTCGGTGACGATTTCGAAGCCGGCAGCCAGAATCTGCTCGCGCGCCACCGAGGTGGGGATGCGGTGCAGGTCGGCGTTGTTGGCGCCTTCGTCGCCTTCGTGGTCGATGATCATGGCCACGCCGCCGGATTTCAGCGCGTCGAAGATGCCTTTCAGGAAGGTCTGGGCGCCTTCTTCGCCACGGAAGTTGTAGGCGTCGTGCAGGTTGAGCGCGGTAACGGCGGCATCGGCGCTGCCCGGCGCGATAGCGCTGGTTTCATCGAACACCAGTTCCACGTTGCCCAGTTGCTCCGCCATGTCGCGCGCGGCCTGGCCGTTGTTGTTCTGCAGGGCGCGGGCGCCCACCTGGGCGATCACTTTGCCATTGGGGCCCACGGCCGCGGAAATCACGCGGGTGAACCAGCCACCGCCGGCAGCGACGTCCACCACGGTCCAGCCTTCCTGGACGCCCAGCAGGGTCATCACCTGGTAGGGGCGGCGGGCGCCGTCACGCGCCTTGTCGACTTCCGGGCGGGTATCGGCCTGCAGCTTGTCCATGAAGTCTGCCGGCAGCGCCTGCGCCAGCGAAACCGCTCCCAGGGACAGAAGCAGGGAAAGTCCGACTTTCTTGATGATTGAATGCATAAAACACCCTCTGTTTGGTAAGAACCTGTGGGAGACACGGGCGGGGCAAAGTAAACCACCCGCCTGGCATAAGCAAGGCAGACCGGGCGCGTGCACATTCATTGCACCAAGCCGGCTCCACATCAGGCAGTGCCTGCCGCGGCACGGCGGCGCCACCACAGCAGCCCGCACACCAGGATGCACGCGATCACCATCACGGCGGGGAACAGCACGGTGGTGAGGTTGAGGCTTTCCAGCGCCAGGATGGAGAGGAAGCTGCGCAGGGCGAACAGCGCGTAGAACCAGGCGCTTTCCTCATGCGGCAGATGCCACAGCTTGCGCAGCGTGGGGCCAAAACCGACGGCGTCGATGCCGGTGAGTATGATCACGGACCAGAGCGGATCAGCGGTAAGCCCCCACACCGGAATCGAGGCGAGCGCGGCGATGAGAAAGGCGCGATCGAGGCGGGTGATGCGCACGTCGCCCTTGAGCAGCCAGGCAAGCGTGGCCACGAAAATGGTGATCAGCGCGGACACGCCGGTGGGCCAGGCACCCACGCCGCCGTCGGCGCTCAGCTGCGCCAGAAACACGATGGACGTGGTGAGGCTCCAGACCAGCCAGGAGTAGAAGTGCGGCTTTACCTGCTTACGGCGGATGGCGCGTATGTAGGGCACATAGGCGAATACCGTAAGCAGAATCGACGCCAGGCTGAACAGGGAGTGCGGCACGGGCCGGCCCTCTGTCTCCGGGGAGGATCAGGGGGCCGGCGGTTTGTCGAAGGATTCCAGCAGGAAATTCAGCGCACGGGCATTGGTCAGACGGAGAACCACATTGCGGATCACCCGGCCATTGGCCGCCACGGTTACCGAAGGAATACGC
>DATMFX010000298.1:0-3033 GCA_035555995.1 Hyphomicrobiales bacterium
CGTTTCGATCGCCACCAGCTTGCTGTTGGCCCCCTCCAGCGCGCCCAACAGTTCGTCCACCTTCAGGTGCAGCGCCTCGCTGTCCTTGTTCTGGCTGCGCTGGATCACGAAGACCATCAGGAAGGTCACGATGGTGGTGCCGGTATTGACCACCAGTTGCCAGGTCTCGGAAAAATGAAAGGCCGGCCCGAGCATGGCCCAGAGCAGGATGGCCGCGCAGGCGAAGCTGAAAGCGGGGGGCGAGCCCGTGGCCCGGGTGGCCGCCGTGGCGAAACGATCGAACAGGCGGCCGTGGCCGTTCTTCCGGGCGCTGGCATGGTTCATCGCCGTCTCCGATGGATGAGGACGGCATGGCTCAGCAAACGATGTGCCCGCCGCGCTCGGGGCCCGGACACGGGCGAGGGTCGGCTATGGCTTGGTGCTGGTCATAGTATTGACTCCGGCCGAGTCTTCCTTGGCAATGGCCGCAGACGCTGCAGGCATATTCAAGTGCGTGGCAAGCGAGGTCTTGCCAAACCGCCAAGACGAGAAACATCCGAGAAGGATTCATTGTTTGCGGGATAGGACGCCAACCTGGGCTATTGCCGCCAATTCGATCTTGAACGGTCGAACTCCACTCACTTCGTCCTCGATTTCTCGAAATCGTCGCGGCAAGCCTATACCATAACTGCCCGGATTTTCGAACAGTCTCTCATGAGAGATCGAAGCGACGTATGTGATCCATTAACCGCATTCTTGTGAAGAGGACGCGGCTGTCGGAAGCTTGAGGCTGTGAATAAGGAGCTCAGGCAGATGTCGAAAGGGATGGATTACTGGTCGCAGCATTTGTCGGCGATCCGTGCCGAAGGGATATCGACGAAGGCGTATGCGCAGCGTGAGGGGCTGTCGGTGGCGAGCCTGTATTCCTGGCGCAGCCGTCTGTCGCGCCAGGCACGACGTGCCGAGCCGATGCCCAAGGTGGTGGCCATGGCGTCGGTCAAGCCGTTCGTGCCGGTGCAACTGAGCGCGGCGAGCGAAGCGGTGCGGTGCACCTTGGTCATGGCGCCAGGCGTGCGCCTGGAGCTGGCGCAGTTGCCGGCGCCCGAGTGGCTGGCAGCACTGGGCGCCGCGATAGAGCGCCAGGTGCGCTGATGCATCCGGGCAGCCGCATCGGCGCGGTGTACCTGTGCCGCGCGCCGGTGGACTTCAGGAAGTCGATTGGCGGCCTGTCGGCGATGGTCGAACAGGAGTTGCAGATGAGCCCGTTCGGCGATGCGTTGTTCGTGTTCGTGAACCGCCATCGCGACAAGATCAAGTGCCTGTATTGGCACCGCAACGGGTTTTGCCTCTGGTACAAGCGATTGGAACGCCAGCGCTTCGCGTGGCCGCCCGCCTCGGAACAGGCCACGCATACGGTGACGTTGCAGGAACTGGAGTGGCTGCTCGAAGGGTTCGATCTCTGGTCGCACCAGCCGCATAAAACCTTGCATTACGAAGCCGTGACGTAGCGGCGCTTGGTAGAATGCGGCATGCCTGCCCATGCCGCCTTGCCCCCTGCCAACGTCCTGGATATCGATCCGGCGCGGTTCGGTATATCGGGATCGGCCGAAGGCCTCAAGCAGTTCACGGCGGCCATTGCGGCCCGGTTGGGCGCGGACATCGATGCCCAGGTCCAGGCTCGCCTCCAGCAGGAAGTCGCCCGCCAGGTAGAAGAACAACTTGCGCAACGCGTGCAGGTGATCTACGAACAATTGCTGCTGGCCCGACGCCGGATGTTCGGCCCGAGCAGCGAGGCGCATGCCGGGCAGTCACGCTTGTTCGATGAGGCCGAAGCGCTGGCCGCCGACACGACCGCAGCCGATGAGGCCGCGGTGATCCCGCCTGCCGCGCCACGGGAGACCCCGGCCCATGGCGGTCCGAAGGCGCGTGGCAAACGCCTGGCGCTGCCGGCCGAGTTGCCGCGCCTGGACATCGTGCACGACGTCCCCGAAGCCGAGCGGACCTGCGCCTGCGGCACGCCGATGGTCGAGATCGGCCAGGAGATCAGCGAGCAACTGGACATCGTGCCGATGCAGATCCGGGTGCTGCGCCACATCAGGAAGCGCTATGCCTGCCCGGGCGGCGAGCAGGCGCCCGTGACGGCGCCGGTTCCCGCGCAAGTGCTGCCCAAGAGCAATGCCAGCAACGATCTGCTGGTGATGCTGCTGATCATGAAGTATGTCGACGGCCTGCCGCTGGCTCGCTTCGAGCACATCCTGGCACGCGCCGGCGTGCGCGTGCCGCGCCAGACGCTGGCGCGCTGGGTGATCGGCGCGGCCCGGGCGCTGCAGCCCTTGCACAACCTGATGCGCGATACGCTGCTGCAGGCGCCGGTGCTCCACCTGGACGAGACGGTGGTGCAGGTGCTCAAGGAACCGGACAAGGCGGCCACGTCCAACAGCTACATGTGGGTGCAGACGGGCGGGCCGCCAGGCAGACCGGTGGTGCTGTACGGTCGGGTAGCAGCGGCACATTGCTGTGCCGCCGCCCCCTAAGAACCGGACGTGCGAGTCACCCCGCATCCGGCTCAAGCCCTTCTTCAGCACCATGGACTGGCACCGGGCCATCCAACCGGACGTTTCGAGGCTCGACGACGGACAAAGTATTCGACCCCATCCGGTTCAAACGGGTTTGCAGTTGCACGGACCTTGATGTGGCGGATGATCGCCACCGTCGATGCACGGAAGAGTTCGACACCAGAGGTTTTGTCCTTGGCTGAACCCTTCGTGGCAAAGCTCCATTTCCTGCTACCGTTCGTTGGGAAGTGACGATCCTTGACCCATCGCGCTCCTTTGTTGGGATGCCTGCGCATTGCCCAACGCCAGAGCAGTTGCCAGATGTGGCGATCCACCAGCGTGAAGACCACTTTCGCCACGACGTGACGGTGATACATGGCCCAACCACGGATGACCGGATTGAGTTGCCGTATCAGCAGTTCCTGCGTGGAGCTGGTGTTGCCTTTGATGATCTCCCGGACCTTGTCCAGCAAGGACTTGATACTCTTTCTCGCCGGCT
>DATMFX010000299.1:0-7849 GCA_035555995.1 Hyphomicrobiales bacterium
CCTGCTTTTTCCAGCCCTGGCGGACCAATTGATTGGGGGAGCCCATTTCGCATTCCCACTTCACCGGCGTGCCGCTGTCGTCATCGGCGTCCAGGTAGATCCAGATGTGCGGGTTGGTCCATTCGACCTTGGTGATGGCGCCCCGCACTTCGAAGCTCACCGTGGGATCGAATTCGCCAGCCAGGGAATGATGTGCTTGCGCTGCGTTTGCCATGAATAGCCCGCACAGCAGGGAGATAGTGAACGGTAGTTTACTTTTATTGTTGATTTCCATAACCTCTCCTCTAAAGAATAAAAACAAAGACTCAAGCTGAACGATCGTTTTTGTTGTTTTTTATGGCGTTGTTCTGGCCCTGAAGTCTACGCGATACCAGGAACAAAATGATATGGGGAACGAGTATAACCTCCTGGGCCGCCGGCATTTCCTGAAACAGGTTTCGATACTGACTGGTTCGGTATCATTTATTGCCTGTTCCGGTAGTGTGCTGGGACAGGCCAGTCTAGTGAAATCCGAGCGGCTTTCTGACAAAGTGTTGCTTGTCATGGGTCCGGACAGCAACGTCCTGATCGTGGATAGCAGCGAAGGCCTGATCCTGGTGGATGGTGGTCATGCCGACTGGCATGCCGCATTGCAAAGCGAGATCGCGGAACACTTTCCCAACCGGCCGATTCGCGCACTGTTCAACACGCATTGGCATCGCGAGCAAACCGGTGCCAACCTGGCGCTTGGCGAGCAGGGAGTCGAGATCATTGCGCACGAGAACACCAGGCTCTGGCTGAGCACGGAAATCTGGCAACGCTGGTCCGACCTGACTTTCGAACCGCTGCCGGTGGCCGCCAGGCCCGTGACCACGTTCTTCGAAGATGGCGCGATCCGCATCGGCGATCGCACCGTGCAGTACGGATACATGAGAGGCGCCCATACCGACGGCGACATCTGGATTTACTTCGAGGACGAGGACGTGCTGGCCACTGGAGGGTTGGTGTCGAACGGCCGCTGGCCGGACATCGACTGGTGGACGGGCGGCTTTATCGGCGGCATGTTGGACAGCTTCGTCTCGCTGCTCACCGTGCCCACCGGCAACACCAGGATCGTGCCGGCGTATGGCGGCGTCATGACCCTGGAACAATTGCGGGCGCAGAATCAGATGTACCTGAATGTCTTCGACCGCATACATGCAGCGTTCATCAGGAGCGAAGGCCTCGATGAAATGCTGCAGCAAAAGCCCACCGCCGAGTATGACGCGCTGATGGGTGAACCGACGCGGTTCATGACCCTGGCCTACCAAAGCATCCAGGGGCATGTGCGGGATCCGCAGAATTTCCGGTTGCTCAACATCCCTTGATGAGCAGGCCGGGCACAGGACTGGTTACGACCATGGCCAAACGAGTAGTGCTGAGTGCTGTCAAAATTCCGGGATTGCTCGGCATGTTGCTGTTGCTTGCCGCCTGTGGCGGCAATACGGATGCACCACAGGCGCAAGCGGTGAATGCCGCCCTGGCGCTTCCCACGCAGATCGAGCTGGATGCGCAGTCCGATGTGCGCTGGGCCATGCTGGACGAGTACTGCATGGGTTGTCACAACCTGGACGACTACAACGGCTCGCTCGCTTTCGACCTGATGGATCACGGCACGATTCTCAAGGATGCCGAGGTGTGGGAGAAGGTCGTGCGCAAACTGCGCGGGGGCATGATGCCGCCCCCGGGCCAGGAGCGTCCGCCCCGCCAGGAAATCGACCAATTCGTCACCTGGCTGGAAGGCAACCTGGACCAGCGTGAAACGCTTCTGCACAACCCCGGTGAAAAACTGCTGCACCGGTTGAACCGCACCGAGTACGCCAACGCCATCCGCGACCTGCTGGCGCTCGACGTCGACGCCGAAGCCCTGTTGCCGGTGGACGGCGCGGAAGACGGCTTCGACAACATCGCCACCGCGCTGCAGGTTACCCCCGCATTCGTCGATCAATACCTGAACGCGGCCCGCATGGTGAGCGAACAGGCGGTGGGCACGCCCTCGGCCAGGCCTTCGGGCACGCCCTATACGTTCTCTGGTGTGGGTCAATCGTTCCATATCGATGGTCTGCCGCTTGGCTCGCGCGGCGGCGCGGTGGTGGAGCACTATTTTCCAAGTGACGGCAAATACCTGTTGAACATCGCCGAAATCGCCTCCGGCCTTGCCGTGGGCAGCATGGAACATCGCAACACGCTGGTCGCCACGCTGGACGGCAAAAAGTTCTTCGAAACGGAAATCGGCGGGCTGGAGGAAGCGAAGCGCCTGGACCAGGTTCGCGCGCCGGCGATCGATGAACTGAACGCCAGGTTGCGCGAGATTCCCCTGACCACCACCGCCGGCCCGCATAAGGTGGCGGTGTTCTTCCTGCACCGCTCCTTCGCGGAATCCGATGCGCCGCTGCAGCAGCAAACGCCAAGAAAAGGCCAGGACGCCATCGTGATGCTACGGGGTTTCGAGATTTACGGCCCGGTGGACGCCACCGGCCTCAGCGCGACGCCGAGCCGCGAAAAGATTTTCTCCTGCCATCCAAGCGAGGATGTGGCGGAGGAAGCCTGCGCCAGGGAAATCGTGACCACGCTGGCCAACGAAGCCTTCCGCGGTCTGTTGGCAGACGAAGACACCACGCTGCTGATGAAGCTGTACGACACCGGCTTTGCCGAAGGCGGTTTCGAGAAAGGCGTGAGCTTCGCGCTTTCGGGTATCCTGGCCCATCCCAAGTTCCTCTACCGCATCGAGCCCGTGCCGGCGTCGCTGCCGCCCGGCGTTTCCTATGAATTGAGCAGCCTGGAACTGGCCTCGCGCCTGTCCTTTTTTCTGTGGAGTTCCGTACCCGACGAACTGCTGCTCGAAATCGCCGCCGATGATGGCCTGAAGGATCCGGCGGTATTGAAAAAACAAGTACAACGCATGCTGCAGGATCCGCGCGCCGGCAATCTGGCCGACAACTTCGGCTATCAGTGGCTTGGCCTGGCGGAGCTGGAAAACCTGGTGCCCGATGGGCAACTGTTCCGCGACGTCGACCGCAACATCCGCGCCGACATGACGCAGGAAGCGGTGCTGTTCATGCAAAGTATCTTCGAGGAAGACCGCAGCGTGCTGGACCTGCTGACTGCCGACTACACTTATCTGAATGAAAATCTGGCGCTGCATTACGGCATCAACGACGTGCGCGGTTCCGAGTTCCGCCGCGTGCAGCTGCCGGATGAGCGGCGCTGGGGGCTGCTTGGCAAGGGCGCGGTGCTGATGGTGTCGTCCTATCCGAATCGCACGTCGCCGGTATTGCGCGGCAAATGGCTGCTGGAAAAGATCATGGGCACGCCGCCGGCCGCGCCGCCGCCCGACGTTGAAGGTTTCGTGGAAATCGAAGTGGGCCAGGAGTTCACCACGGTCAGGGAACGGCTCGAAACCCACCGCAGCAATCCGGCCTGCAATGGTTGCCACGGCGTGATCGATCCGCTGGGTTTTTCGCTGGAAAATTTCGACGCCGTCGGCCGCTGGCGCGACAACGACCGCATGGCGCGCACGCCGATCGATGCCTCGGGCGTCATGGCGGACGGTACCGAGGTGGGCAGCCCGGTCGCGCTGCGCAAGGCGATCATGGAACGGCCGTCACAGTTCGCGCAGACGTTTACTGAAAAACTGATGACCTTCGCGCTAGGGCGCGGGGTCAAGTACCAGGACATGCCCACCGTCAGACGGATCGTCCGCGAGGCGGCGCAGGACAACTACAGGTTCTCGACGCTGGTGTTGAAGATCGTCGAGAGCGAACAGTTCAGAATGAGAAGTACGCCGACCGTGGAAGTGCTGACGGCGAGCGTAGCGGCTGAACAGTAGCGGTTGGAACAAAACAAGAGGTCAACGCAGTGCGTTGCGAGAGGGTAGGCTTATGTTCATCACCAAGAAACATCTATCGCGCAGAACCGTATTGCGAGGCGCCGGCGCTGCTGTCGCGCTGCCCCTGCTCGACGCCATGATTCCCGCCGGCACGGCGCTGGCGCAGACTGCCGCCGCGCCCAGGCCGAAGATGGGCTTCTTCTACTTTCCGCACGGGGCGATCATGGACAAATGGACTCCAGCCGCCACTGGTGCGGATTTCGCGCTTACGCCGGTCCTGGCGCCGCTTTCCGCCTACAAGGACCGGATGACCATCGTCAGCAATCTGCGCAATCGCGCCGCGGAAGGCGCCGGCGTGCATGCCACGCAGCCGGGTACCTGGCTGAGCTGCGCCTCGCCCTTCACCGTGGATGCCAGCGATCCCAACTACGGCATTTCCGCCGACCAGATCGCGGCACAGTATCTCGGCACCGATACACCGTTCCCGACGCTGGAACTGTGTACGGAGGTAAAGGCCTCTTCCGCCTCCGGCGTGTGCAATCCCGATTACGGCTGCGGCTACGGCTCCACCGTATCGTTCCGCACCCGTACCCAGCCGCTGCCCATGGAACACAACCCGCGCAAGCTGTTCTTCCGCATGTTCGGCCAGGGCGACACCCAGCAGGAGCGCGAGTCGATCATGAATCAGCAGTTCAGCCTGCTCGATCTGGTGTCGCAAAGCGCCTCTTCGCTCAACGGCAAGCTGGGCAATGCCGACCAGGCGCGCATGGAGGAATACCTGGATTCGGTGCGCGACGTGGAAAAACAGGTGCAGAAGCTGGGGCAGCAGGATTTTACCGGCATCGACATTCCCGATGCGCCGCTTGGCGTGCCGGGCAACTGGGAAGAGCACATCAGCCTGATGTTCGACCTGCTGGCGCTTGCCTACCAGGCGGAACTGACCCGCGTGGCCACCATGATGATGTCGGCCGAGATCAGCATGCTCACCTACAACCAGGTGGGGATTTCGGATGCCTATCACCCGCTGTCGCATCATCGCTACGTGCCGGACAAGATGGACAAATGCGCCATCGTCCAAACTTACCATTCCAAATTATTCGCCAAGTTCCTGGATCGCCTGGACAAGGCGCCGGACGGCGACGGCTCCATCCTGGATCATGCCATTCTGCTGTACGGCAGCAACATGAGCGATTCCAACGCCCACAATGCCGATCCGCTGCCGTCGGCGATCTTCGGCCGCGGCTATGGCCGCATCAAGGGCGGGCAGCATCTGGCGTACCAGAAGGATACGCCGCACGCCAACCTGATCCTGACGTTGCTCGAGCGCGCCGGCGTTCCCGGCGTGGAATCGCTCGGCAACAGCACCGGCCTGTTCGCGGAAGTCTGAACACGGGGATAGCCATGCGCGCGTTCGTTTTTGGTTTGCGTCTCTGGCTTGCCGCGCCGCTGTGGCTGACGGCCGGCGGCGCCCTTGCCGTGGAATCGCTGCCTGATCTCGTCAATGCCGGGGAACGGGACACCGTGCTGGCACTGATCGACGACGGCACGGACGTCAACCAGCCCTCCGCCGACGGCACCACGGCACTGCACTGGGCGGTGTACCGGCAGGATGCCGAACTGGTGGAGATGCTGCTGGACGAGGATGCCGATCCCAACCGTTCCAACGACTATGGCGCCACGCCGATGACGGTGGCAGCCACGCATGGCGATACCGCTATCATGAAAGCGCTGGTGGCCGCCGGCGGCGACGTCGAATCGGCCAATGTCGAAGGTCAGACGCTGCTCATGGCCGTGGCCAGAACGGGCAACGTCGACACTGCCGAACTGCTGTTGGCCAAAGGCGCGAAAGTCGACAACCGCGAACATTGGGGCGGCCAGACCGCGCTGATGTGGGCGGCGTCCCAGAAACAGCCGGCAATGATTCGCCTGCTGATCGAGCACGGTGCGGAAGTGGACGCGCGCGGCAAGGACCAGGACTGGCCGCGCTGGGTAACATCGGAACCGCGCAACAAACCGCTGGACCCCGGCGGCTACACGCCGCTGCTCTATGCCGCCCGTGAAGGCTGCGTCGATTGCGTTGCCGCGCTGCTCGATGGCGGCGCCAACATCGATCTGCCCGACCTCTGGGGCGAAACGCCGCTGCTGCTGGCCACGCTCAACCTGCATTACGACACCGCCGCCCTGTTGATCGAACGCGGCGCCGACATCGACCGCTGGGACTGGTGGGGTCGCAGCCCGCTGTACAACGTCATCGACCTGCACCTGATGACCAGCAGCAGCCGTGGCGATCTGCCCCCGGCCGACGACCACACCGCGCTGGACATTGCGCGCATGCTGCTCGAGCGCGGCGCCAATGTGGACATGCGGCTGAAGCAGGAGCCGCCGTTTCGCGGCGGCGACCGCGGCTATACCGATGGCAGCCCCGATTCGCGCGTGCTTGCGGGTGGCGCCACGG
Source organism: Hyphomicrobiales bacterium (assembly GCA_035555995.1). GTDB lineage: Bacteria > Pseudomonadota > Gammaproteobacteria > Pseudomonadales > Pseudohongiellaceae > CAILUG01. The sequence goes on from DATMFX010000299.1 coordinate 6,303, forward strand.
TGCTGCACAAGGCCGCCAAGGCCGGCGACGTCGAGGCGGTGAAACTGCTGCTGGAATACGGCGCCCGCGTGGATTTTGCCAATTATGTGTACGAGGTGACGCCGATCCTGGCCGGTGCCGGCGTGTGGCGCGTGTACGGCATTTTCCGGGAGGTGCCCATTTCCGGCGAGTTCACCACCGGCACGCAGGCCGCCGAAGTCGTGCAGCTGTTGCTGGATGCCGGCGCCAACATCCAGGACCGTGCCTCCAACGGCCAGAACGTGGCGCACGGCGCCGCCAAGGCCGGCTGGAACGAGGTGCTGCAGCTGGCCTTCGATCTGGGCGTCGATTTCGAGGCCCGCGACGTGGGCGGCTACACCCCGCGCGACCTGGCGGAAGCCCGGGGAAGGCCTGAAACCGTTGCGTTCATCGACGAACTACTGAAAAATCGGTAACCATGAACAGTCTCCGTACCGGCTTGCTGCTGCTCGTCGCGCTGGCAGGGGTTGATGCCCAGGCCCAGGTGGCCAATGACGTGGCCACCCAGAACGCCATTCTCGCTGCGCTGCCGGCAGGCACGACGGCGGAAACCGCCACCGCGGACGAAATCGCGCAAGGCGCCACGGACCTGGCGTTCGGCATGGACGGCGAACTGGAGGCCAATTTGACGCAGGTAATGGTATCGCTCGGGGAAATGACCCGGGCGGGGCGCTTCGCGAATGCGCCGCGCTTCGGCGAAAACAATCCGCCCGGCCGGTTCTACCTCAAGGCGCTGAACCTGGCCTCGAGCAACCTGGACGTTTCCTCCAGCACCTATTACAGCCTCACCGTTCAGGACATCATGCGGGTAACGGCGGCCGCGCGGGAAGGCATGAACTTCCTCAACGACGCCAAAAGCAATGCCATCACGCGCAAGTGATGCCTTTCCTGGTTTTTGTAGTAGCTCAGTGATTCACAGCATGCATAGATTATCGTTATTGGCGCTGATGCCGTTCATCGCGCTGCCCGCCGCGGCGCAGCCGAGTCCTGCCGCCGGCGGTGAGCAGTGGAGCATGGTGGAAAGCTATTGCCTGGGTTGCCACAACTATGAGGACTGGGCGGGCGAGATCGCCTTCGATCTGATGACGCCCGACAGCGTCCTCGAGCATCCCGACGTGTTCGAAGCCGTGCTGCGCAAGCTCGGCGGCCGGCTGATGCCGCCGCCCGGCGCCGACCAGCCCGAGCAGGCGCGCATCGACAACTTCATCGCCTGGCTGGAAACCACGCTGGATACCAACCACGCCCTGCCGAAGGCGGGCTACGTGCCGATCCAGCGCCTCAACCGCACCGAATACGCGCGCTCCGTGCAGAGCCTGATCGGCGTCAGCATCAATCCCGCCGACTTCCTGCCCACCGAGATCGAGGTGGAAGGCTTTGACAACATTGCCCAGGCGCTGACGGTATCGCCGGCGTTCCTCAACCAGTTCATCCGCGCGGCGCGCCTGACCGCCCACGAGGCCGTGGGCGACGCCCAGGCCAAGACCGCGGTGGCCACGTACCTGCCATCCGGCGACAGTCAGACCCGCTAC
>DATMFX010000300.1:0-5145 GCA_035555995.1 Hyphomicrobiales bacterium
TCGCCCGCGGTGGAAATGTAGGGCACCAGGGTCAGGTGCAGGAACAGCGCGCGCGAGGAACCGAGTTCCACCTTCATCTGGCGCGCCGCTTCCAGGAAGGGCTGCGATTCGATGTCGCCCACGGTGCCGCCGATTTCCACCAACGCCACGTCGGCATCGCCCGCGCCTTCCACCACGCGCGCCTTGATTTCGTCGGTGATGTGCGGAATCACCTGGATGGTGGCGCCGAGATAGTCGCCGCGGCGCTCTTTTTTGATCACTTCTTCATAAATGCGCCCCGCCGTGAAATTGTTGCGGCTGGACATGGTGGCGCGAATGAAGCGTTCGTAGTGGCCAAGGTCGAGGTCGGTCTCGGCGCCGTCTTCCGTCACGTAGACTTCGCCGTGCTGAAAGGGGCTCATGGTGCCCGGATCGACGTTGATGTAGGGATCCAGCTTGAGCATGGTCACTTTGAGACCACGCGCTTCGAGAATAGCGGCGAGAGAGGCGGAGGTGATGCCCTTGCCAAGGGAAGAAACCACACCGCCGGTGATAAAAATGTAATGCGTCATCTACGGCCCATCAATGCTTTTTACGGGGATTTAAAAAGGTGCTTGATGGGCGGCCAGATTAACAGAAGCGCCTAGGCTCCACAATGCAATTGTGGCCGATCCCACAGCGGTTGCAGGCCGACTTCATCCGGTTGCACGCAGACCTGCTCGGCCAGTGCGAAATCGGCCACGGCAAGCAGGGTTTCGTCGCGATACAACAACGGCACGCAATCGCGCAGCCAGGGCTCGACGCCGTGCTCCTGCAACAGTTTCTTCAGCGATTTGCGCGGCCGCCCCACCGGCTTGATCGATTCGCCCACACGCCGGAAACGCAACGCGAGCACCTCGCCCGGACGCAGCCGCAGCCCCCTGCCCGGCGTGCGCTGCCAGCGCAACGTGCCGAACGGGACGGGAAGCTGCAGGGTTTCGCCCACGACCAGCGTGGCATCGTGCAACGCCGGCAGCGGCGTGACGCGATACAAGTAACCGCGATAGCGACAAAGCATGTTTTCACCCAGGCGCAGCCTGGGCGTGGCATCGGTAGCCGCGGCAAGCACTTCCTGTTCGATGCTGCGCAGTTGCACCGGTCCAAGCAACGGCGCATCGGCGTCCTGTTCGCGCCACCACCAGCGCAGCAGATTGGCGCGCCGCGCGGGGCTGAGTTTTGCCAGCGCGTCGATGCGGAGCATGCCGGCATGCGGACCCACGGCCTGCGCGGCATCGCTCGCGGCGATTTCCTCGAGCAGCGCCGCGCTTTCGGCGCAATGCGCGGCGGTGAGCGCCACTTGTGCCTCGATACCGGGCCAGCGGCCGCGCAGCAGCGGTACCACGTCGTTGCGCAGGAAATTGCGGCTGTAGTGCGAGCCGGCATTGGACGGGTCTTCCACCCACGTCAGTCCCTGTGCGCCGGCGTAGTCTTCCAGCGCTTCGCGCGCCAGGGTCAACAGCGGCCTGAGCAGATGGCCTCCGGCAAAGGGACGCGTTTGCGGGATGCCGGCAAGGCCCTTGACGCCACAGCCGCGCAACAGCCGGAACAGCACGGTTTCCATTTGATCCTGCCGATGATGCGCCTGCAGCAATACGCCGCCGGACGGCAGGTGGTCGGCAAAAGCCCGGTAGCGCGCCTGGCGCGCTACCGCTTCCGCCGCACCAAGGCCCGGCGGTAGCCGCACGCAGGCAAACGGCAGCGCCAGCGACGCGCAAGTCTCACGGCAATGCTCCGCCCAGGCATCGGCCTCGTTCTGCAAGCCATGGTGCACGTGCAGCGCACGCAGATCCGCCAGCAGCCCCTGGCGGTACAGTTGGTGCATCAGGTGCAACAGAACGGTGGAATCGAGCCCACCGCTGTAGCCCACCACCAGCGCGGGCGCGGTGGCGAGCAGCGGATGGGCCTGCAGCAGGCGCCGCGGGTCGTGCAACAGCGAAGGAAGGGGCTCAGCCCTGGATGGCGCCATGGCTCATCAGGCGCCGGTAGCGCCGCTCGAGCAGGTCATCCATGTCCATGCTCTGAAAACGCGCCACCTGGTCGATGAGATGCATCTTGAGCGTCTGCGCCATGGCTTTCATATCGCGGTGGGCGCCGCCAAGCGGTTCGGGAATGGTCTGGTCGACGACGCGCAATTCCTCGAGGCGCGCCGAGGTAACCCCCATCGCTTCGGCGGCGAGCGCCTTGTGTTCGGCGGATTTCCACAGGATCGTGGCGCAGCCTTCCGGCGAAATCACGAAATAAGTGGAGTACTGCAGCATGTTCAGGTGGTCGCACACCCCGATGGCAACGGCGCCGCCCGAGTTCCCCTCGCCCGTGACCGTGGCAATGATCGGCGTACGCAGGCGCGACATCAGCGCCAGGTTTTCGGCGATGGCCTCGTTGATGCCTCGCGCTTCCGAATCCACGCCCGGATAGGCGCCAGGGGTGTCGATGAGGGTAAGTACCGGCATTTTGTAACGCTCGGCAAGCAGCATCAGGCGCCGCGCCTTGCGGTAGCCTTCCGGCTTCGGCATGCCGAAATTGCGCTTGACCTTTTCGCTGGTACTGCGGCCCTTCTGGTGGCCGATCACCATCACCGGCACGCCGTCGAGGCGCGCCACGCCGCCGATCAGAGCCGAATCGTCGGCAAAGAAGCGATCGCCGTGCAATTCATCGAAATCGGTGAAGAGGTAGCGGATGTAATCCTCGGTGTACGGGCGCAGCGGGTGGCGCGCCAGCTGGGAAATCTGCCAGGGCGTCAGGGCGCCGAAGATCTTTTCGGTGAGCTTGCGGCTCTTTTCCTGCAGCTTGGTGATCTCTTCGCTGATGTTGAGGCGGTTGTCCGCGCCCACCAGGCGCAGCTCGTTGATCTTGACCTCAAGATCGGCGATGGGTTGTTCAAATTCGAGATAGTCTGGGTTCATCGTCTAGTGATCAGTTCTGTGGTCGGGGCCACGGCGCAAGGCGCATGCCCGGTCATTGGTAGCTGAGAAAAACGGACTTGGCGCCCAGTTTTTCCCGCAGTCGCAGCAAAAGTTCCTCGCTGGGCGCGACCTGCCAGCGCGATCCCAGAGTCAGGGTGCCCTGCACCCCGCCGGTCTCCAGGTTCACGAACACCTGGCAACCGCTCTGCGCCTCTGGGTCCTGGCCATCGGGGGCGTATTGTACCGGAAGATGCGCCGACGCTTTACCTGACGCTCCCGGCGGCTTATCCGGCACTCCCGGAGTTTCCCACGGCGCGCCCTGCGGCGGCGCGGGTTCCCGGCAACTGTACTGCCCCAGCAGCTCGCGCAAGAAGGCGAGCGATTCTACCGACAATCGCGAGCCGTGCAAATTCAGGCGCAAGCCACGGGCATAGCGGCGCCGTGCCTGTTCGAGGCCAAGTACCTTGCGGGCGCGCAGTTGCAGACGGCCATCGCCGTTGTATTCGTCCACGCTGACCACCCCTTCGATCAGCACCACGTTGTCCTTGCGGATCTGATCCTGGTACTGCTGGTACACGTCGCCATAGAGGCTGGCTTCCACGCGGCCGCTCTGGTCGTCCAGGGTGACCACCGCGATGCTGTCGCCGCGCTTGGTCTTGATCAGGCGGAAATCGTGGATCAGGCCGGCCACCAGTTGCGGCGCCTTTTCCGGCTTAAGGTTGTTCAGGCGATTACGGGTGATCTGTTCCAGTTCCGGCAGGAATTCGGCGATCGGGTGACCCGACAGGTACAGCCCAAGCGTTTCCTTTTCCTCCTGCAGGCGCTTCTGTTCGCTCCAGGGGCGGATATGCCGGTAGGCGGCGTACAGGTCCGCGGATTGGGTAACCGGCGCGATTTCACCGAACAGATCCGCCACGCCGGTGGCTTCCATGCGGTTGTTCTGCTCCGCCATCTTCACTGCGTCGGGAATCGCCGCCAGCAGCACCGCGCGGTCCGCGCCAAGCCCGTCGCAGGCGCCGCCGCGCACCAGCGCCTCGATGGCGCGCTTGTTCATCTGCCCCAGCTCCACGCGCCGGCAGAAATCGAACAGATCACTGAACGCGCCGCCTTCCTCGCGGGCGCGCAGCACCGCCTGCACCGGCCCTTCCCCCAGCCCCTTGATGGCGCCGAGGCCGTAGACAATACGGCCGGCCTCATCCACCGTGAAGGCATAGCGGCCGGCATTGATGTCGGGCGGCAGCACGTCCAGGCCCATGCGGCGGCCTTCCTCCACCATAATGACGATCTTGTCGGTGTTCTGCATATCGGCGGTCAGCACCGCCGCCATGAAATAGGAGGGATAGTAGTGCTTGAGCCAGGCGGTCTGATAGGACACCAGCGCATAGGCGGCCGAATGCGATTTGTTGAAACCGTAGTCGGCGAATTTTTCCATCAGGTCAAAAATCGAGGACGCGGTGTCGGGATCGATGCTGCGGGCTTTAGCGCCGTCGAGGAAGATCGCGCGTTGTTTCTGCATTTCCTCGGGCTTTTTCTTGCCCATGGCACGACGCAGCATGTCGGCGCCGCCAAGCGTGTAGTTGGCCAGCACCTGGGCGATCTGCATCACCTGTTCCTGATACAGGATCACGCCGTAGGTATTTTTGAGCACCGGTTCCAGATCGGGATGCGGGTAGGTGACGCTCTTTTTGCCGTGCTTGCGGTCGATGAAGTCATCCACCATGCCCGACCCCAGCGGGCCGGGGCGGAACAGCGCCACCAGGGCGATGATGTCCTCGAAGTTGCTTGGCTTGAGGCGCTTGATCAGGTCCTTCATGCCGCGCGATTCGAGCTGGAACACGGCGGTGGTTTCGCCTTTTTCCAGCACCTGGTACACCGCGGAATCATCCAGCGGAATGTGGTTGATGTCGAGCTGTTCCTGTGCCCCGCGCCCCTCGTTGAGCATCTTCACCGCCCAGTCGATGATGGTGAGCGTGCGCAGGCCGAGAAAGTCGAATTTCACCAGGCCGGCGCTTTCCACGTCGTTCTTGTCGAACTGGGTGACGAGGTTGCCGCCGCTTTCATCGCAATACAGCGGCGCGAAATCGGTGAGCCGGGTGGGCGCGATCACCACGCCGCCGGCATGCTTGCCGACGTTGCGCACCAGCCCCTCGAGCTGCTCGGCCATCTCCATGATTTCCTGGGCTTCCTCATCGGCGTGCAGGAACTCCACCAGCGCCGGTTCGTC
>DATMFX010000301.1:0-4672 GCA_035555995.1 Hyphomicrobiales bacterium
TGGCCGCGCTCGCCCTGCCCCAAACGCCGGTACCCGCGATGCAGCGCCGCCCCCTGCGCATGACGCTGGTCAAGCATCGCATGCGCGACCCGCTCTACGTTCACTGCGTTTCCGACCAGCTGACCGCCACCCCCGAATTGACCATCACCACGCATCCCTGCCGTGATGGCCGCACCGCCTGGTACCTGGGCGGCGAGCTGGCCGAAAGCGGCGCCACGCGCGATGCCGCGCAACAGGAACAAGCAGCGCGCACGCTGCTGGATGCACTGTTCCCCTGGTGCGACTTCACCGGTGCCGAATTCTCCAGCTTTCCGATCGACCGCGCCGAAGCCCGCCAAAGCGGCGGCAAGCGCCCCGACCAGGACAGCCTGCTGCCACACGGCAACGTCTTCTGCTGCTGGCCCACCAAGCTCACCCTGGCGCCCAACCTCGCCAACCGCGTGCTGGCACTATTGAACGAACAAGGCGTCATCCCGCACCACCCGCAAGCCACAGCACTGCCCCTGCCACGCCCCGTGGTGGCCCTGCCGCCCTGGGACCGCGCATGAACTTCCTGCGCGCGCTCGGCCACAGCGGCCCGCAGGTTTCCGCGCTTGGCCTCGGCACCGTCAAATTCGGCCGCAACCAGAGCGTGAAATACCCAAGCGGCTTCACCCTGCCCACCGACGCTGAAATCCGCGCGCTGCTGCAGCAGGCCCACGCACTCGGCATCAACCTCCTCGACACCGCCCCCGCCTACGGCAGCGCCGAACAGCGCCTGGGCCAACTGCTCGAGAACCGCCAGCAATGGGTGCTTGCCACCAAGGTGGGAGAAGAATTCGAGAACGGCCAGTCACATTTCGATTTCAGTGCGGCGCACGTCACAGCCAGCATCGACCGCAGCCTGCAACGCCTGCGCACCGACTACCTCGACCTGGTATTGATCCATTCCGACGGCAGCGATCTCGACATCCTGCAGCGCAGCGATTGCGTGGAAGCCCTGCAACGCTGCCGCGACGCCGGCAAGGTGCGCGCCATCGGCATGAGCACCAAGACCGACGCCGGCGGCATCGCCGCTGCACAATTGCTCGACGTGGTGATGCTCACCTGGAATCTGGCCCAACAGGACCGCGCCGCAGCGCAGGAAGCGGCACGCCTCGGCAAAGGCGTCCTGGTCAAAAAAGGCCTGATGAGCGGCCACGTGCAGGACCCCACCCGCGACCTCGTCGCCGAAAGCCTCACCCTGATCCTGCGCGAACCCGCGCTACACAGCGTGATCGTCGGCACCCTCAACCCAGAGCACCTGCGCCAGAATGTCGAAAAAGCGCGTCTGGCTCTCGAAAAAACGCAGAACGCAGATTGATAGAGGCTGATTGTCTTTGGTGGAACCCCACGGCACTTTCAGTGGCACCCGGCTTCGCTTGGGGGTTCAGCGCAGTGATTTTTTCAGGACGTTCAGCGGATACTGACGGCAGTCGGTGCGCGGCCCCGCTTGCGGAACGTTGGAGCGCTTTCCCGTCGGGTGCAAGCGCGGAAAAGCGAGGGTGAGGACAAGCGGTTACGGCGCAACGCGCCGTGCGCAGGCCGAACGACGCTCGCGCTGCGAGCGGCTGGGAAGTTTGAGCCGCGCAGCGGCGAGTTCCGCAGCGCCGCGCTTGTGCCCGACGGGGCGGAAGTGGAGCAAGCGGGGCCGCGCACCGACTGCCTACCACCGATCCCAAGCGGGGCCGCGCGCCGACTGCCCGCCACTGATCCCAAACTTCACTTCACCCCTGCTGAATCTTGCTCACAATCGCCGTAGTGGAGCAGTTTTCTTCCAGGCCAAGCACCCGAACCTCACCGCCATATTCGTAAACGATCTCCGCCCCCACCACCTTGTCGATCCCGTAATCGCCGCCCTTCACCAGCACGTCAGGCTGCAACTCGCGCAGCAGCTCCTCCGGCGTATCCTCGGCGAAGGACACCACCCAATCCACCGCCTCCAGCCCCGCCAGCACCGCCATGCGGCGATCCACCGAGTTGATCGGCCTGCCCTTGCCCTTGAGCCGGGTAACCGACGCATCGTCGTTCACCGCCACGATCAGACGCTCGCCCTGCTGGCGTGCTTCACGCAGATAACCGACGTGGCCAGCGTGGATGATGTCGAAACAACCGTTGGTGAACACAATGCGCTCGCCGTGCGCCTTGGCGTCGGCCACGGCAAGACGCAGTTGCTGGCGCGTCATCACGCCGCGGTCGGAACCGCCGTCGCGCTGGATTTCTCGGCGCAGTTCCGGACCGCTGATGGCGGCCGTGCCCAGTTTCGCCACGGCAAGGCCGGCGGCGATGTTGGCCAGCGCCACTGCTTCGGGCAGCGGCTTGCCGGTGGCCACCGAGGCGGCCACCACGGCAATCACCGTGTCGCCGGCGCCGGTCACGTCGAACACGTCGCGCGCGCGCGCCGGAAAATGCTGTTCCGGGGCATCCTTGCGCAGCAGCGTCATACCGTGCTCGCCGCGGGTGATCAAAAGTGCCTGCAATTCCAGATCGCGCAGCAGGGTCTGGCCCTTGCTCACCAATTCCATTTCGGAAGCGCAGGGCCCCACGATTTCCTCGAATTCGTGCAGGTTGGGCTTGAGCAGCGTGGCGCCGCGGTAGATCGAAAAGTCGCTGCCCTTGGGATCGATCATCACCGGCACGCCGGCGTCGCGCGCCAGGCTGATCAGCTCCGGCACCTGCGCCAGCGCGCCTTTCTTGTAGTCGGACAGCACCAGCACGTCGGTGCCGGGCAGCAGCGCCTGCACCTTGGCGCTCAAGCGCGCGGCGTCGGCAAGCGGAAAGGGCTCTTCGAAATCGAGACGGATCAACTGCTGATGGCGGCTGATCACGCGCAACTTGGTGATGGTGGGTTTGTCCGGTACGGCATGGAAATCGCACAGCACGCCGGCGGCGTTGAGGCTGGTTTGCAGCGCGCGGCCGGTGGCGTCATCCCCCACCAGGCCGGTCACCGAGGCGGCGGCGCCAAGCGCGGCCACGTTGAGCGCCACGTTGGCGGCACCGCCCGGGCTGTCCTTGGTGTCCTGCACCCTGACCACGGCCACGGGGGCCTCGGGGGAAATACGGGAAGTGGAACCGTGCCAGTAACGGTCGAGCATCACGTCGCCGACCACCAGCACACGCGCGCTATCGAAGCGGGGTATGTCGAGTTTCATGATCAGGGGGCTGGTTGAAAGAGCCGGCATCATAGCACAGCAGCGCGCATCTCCATCGCGCGCAAACGCTCAGGGCGCGGCAGGCTTTGCTACAATCGCCGGCAAATTTCCGGTTCAGGCCACAGTGACCAGCCCTCCGCCCTATTCAAGATTCCTCGCGCCGCGCTACTGGCCCACCTGGCTGGGCATCGGCCTGTTGTGCCTCGCCGCGCTCACGCCGCTGCGGATGCGGCTGTGGTGTGGCGCGCGCCTGGGCGATCTTACCCGGCATTTCGCCCGCGAACGGCGCTACATCACCGAAGTGAACATCGCCCGTTGTTTTCCCGAGTTGAATGCCGCCGAACAGGCGGCGCTGGTGCGGCGCAGCTTCCAGGAAAACGGCATCGGGCTGGTGGAAACCGCCTGCGGCTGGATTCGCCCGGCGGCACGCTTCAAGCCGCTCTCCACCCTTAAGAGCGGCGCGCTCATAGAGGCCGCACTGGCCGAAGGCCGCGGTGTCCTGTTTCTTGGCGCGCACTACACCACGCTGGATTTCGCCGCCAACCTGCTGTCGCAGTATTTTCCCTTCGCGGTAACCTACCGCGCGCACAAGAATCCGCTGTTCGACGCCTTCATGCTGCGTGGGCGCTTGCGCAACTGCAACGGCGTGTTCGACCGTTCCGACATCCGCGGCGCGCTGCGCCACCTCCGGCAGGGCAAGATACTCTGGTACGCGCCCGACCAGGACTACGGCCCGGAACAATCGGTCTATGCGCCGTTTTTCGGCAACAACGCCGCCACTATCACCGTGGGCACGCGTTTCGCCGCGTTCAATCGCTCGCCGACCTTCGTGGTGCGCCATCATCGCGGCACGGGCCCCGCGCCTTACGAACTCGAAGCCATCCCGTTTCCCGATTATCCGAGCGGCGACGAAGAAGCGGATGCCGCGCGCCTCAACCTGGCGCTCGAGGCCGCGATACGCGTTGATCCCGCGCAGTATCTGTGGATGCACAAACGCTTCAAGACGCAGCCCGGCGGCAAGCCGCAAAGTCCGTACATCTTCATCAAGACACCGAATCGCAAGCTGGACGCCCAACGCTGCCAGGCGCTGCTCGAGGGCAGCACGCCGCAGGCGCCGCATCCAGAGCGCGCCACGCTTGCCAGCGGCCTGGAACTGCGCCGTTTTTCCGGTTTCGCCGCGGGTTTGCTGCAACGGCGCCACCCGGCATTGCGCCTGGACCGCCGCAGCAAGCGGCTGCGCGCGCAGGGCATCGCCACCGTGACCGTCGACAGCCTGTTCCGCGTGCCGCATCTGCGGCAGACCTTCGTGACCTGCTTCGTACCCCAGGGCAAGGTGCTGGATGAGGTGACAGTAACGCCGGACACGGCCGCCGCGCTTTTGCTGCGGTTGCACGAGATTGGCGCTTCCTTTCCCGCGCTCTGCGCCGATGACCTGCGGCTCACCCCCGCGGGCCTGGCCATCGACGATCCCCTGCGCCTGCGGCTGCGTCCGGGCCAGGCCA
>DATMFX010000302.1:0-20397 GCA_035555995.1 Hyphomicrobiales bacterium
ATTTCGGTCAGCTTGTCATGCAGGTAGCCTTCCAGTAGGCGGAACCTGGCGAGGTATTCACGTTCGGTCTCGTCGAGGAAATGGATGCTCTGCTGGTCCAGGAACAGGCTGCGCTTGATGCGCCGGCCGCCGCTTTGCTGCATGCCGCGCCAGTTTTTGAACGATTCGGTGATCAAACGCTTGGTGGGAATGGTGGTGATGGTCTTGTCCCAGTTCTGCACCTTGACCGTGTGCAGCGCGATGTCGATCACGAAGCCGTCGGCGTTGAGCTGCGGCATTTCGATCCAGTCGTCCACGCGCACGATGTCGTTGGAGGAAATCTGCACGCTGGCCACCAGTGACAACAGCGTGTCCTGGAAAATCAACATCAGCACCGCCGCCATGGCGCCGAGGCCGGACAGCAGGATCAAGGGCGAACGGTCCACCAGCGCCGCCACGATCAGCACCGCGGCCAGTATGTAGATGGCGATCTTGACCACCTGCAGGTAGCCCTTGATCGGCCGCAGGTGGGCGTTGGGGCGGCGGTTGTATACCGTCAGGGTGATGTCCATCAGCAGGCCCAGCGCGATGGCGGCGCTGAGTATGATGAAGGCGGCGCCCACGTTGGCCACCACCTGCACCAGCATTGGCGGCAGGTCGGGAATCAGGCGCACGCCGAGGATGAGTACCAGTGCCGGGCAGATGTTGGCCAGGCGGCGGATGATGCCGCTGTTGCGCACCTGGGCTTCCACGCCGAGCTTCTGCGCGCGCGCCATGCGCAGGAAGGCGCGCACGATGATGCGCTTGACGAGAAAGTTGGTCAGCCAGGCGGCCACCAGCAGCGAGACGCAGGCCACCACAGTGCCCATGGTCGAATTTGCCTGCAGCCGGTCGAGCCAGGCGTTCAGCTGTTCGTTCATGTGTGCTCCGAAATCAAAACAGGCGCAAAAACAGGCGTTTTTTGCGCAAAGGCAAAACCTTAACAAATCGGCACGGGGTATTAAACCCGAGCGCGGTCTCTTGTCTGGAGCGGGATGGGAAAGAGTGCGCGGTGTTCAGCGCAACAGCGGCAGGGACGAGAGCTGCGATGCGCTGTTCAGGGCAGCTCCAGCGTCAGCGGCGCATGCTGCGGCGGATAGCAGTATTTCTCTTCCGCGCAGCCCTGGTAGCTCACCATCAATTCGAGCGTGCGCGCGCCATCGGGATTGGTGACGAAGGCGCTTCGCGGCACCGCGTTCAGCGGCAGGCGCAGCAGCAGGCGGTCGAAGTACACCTCGCTGGCGCCGAAGAACTCGTCTTCCACCGTCACACCATTCGGCAGTATGTAGTCTTCGAGCGGGCTGCCGTCCGCCAGTTCCAGCATCAGGCTTTTGCGATAGAGGTAGTAAGCGGGCGGCATTTCCCAGAGCAGGGCGATGTCGGTGTCGGCTTCCACGAACGCGCTCAGGGCAAAGGCTTGCGCGGCGGGCAGCACGCCGGGCACCAGCGATTTGCTGCCCTCGGCTGGAACCCCGAAGCCGCCGGGTTGGGTTTGCAGGGGAGACTGCGCCGGCAGGCCACTGCTCGTCAGGAGCAGCGGCAGGCATAAAAGGAGAGAGGTGGTTTTCATGCGATTCTCCGGTGGGTCTACCGCAGGACCGGCTGGCGGCGTTTCGCTTGCGCCTCAGCCTTCGTAGCGCTCGAACACCAGCGCGGCGTTGGTGCCGCCGAAGCCGAAGCTGTTGGACATCACCGCGTCGAGCCGTTTGCCGTCCAGGCGCTCGCGCACGATCGGCATGTCGGCCACCGCGGGATCGAGATTGTCGATGTGGGCGGAAGCGGCGATGAAGTCGTTCTGCAGCATCAACAGGCTATAGATCGCTTCCTGCACGCCGGTGGCGCCCAGGGAATGGCCGGTGAGCGATTTGGTGGAGCTGATGTGCGGTATCGGCTTGCCGGCGAAAGTGCCGCGGATGGCTTCGATTTCCTTCACGTCGCCCACCGGGGTGCTGGTGCCGTGGGTGTTGATGTAGTCGACCGGACGCTGGACGTTCTGCATAGCCATCTGCATGCAGCGTATGGCGCCTTCGCCGGACGGGGCCACCATGTCGTAACCGTCCGAGGTGGCGCCGTAGCCGGTGAGCTCGGCATAGATTTTCGCGCCGCGCGCCAGGGCGTGATCGAGCGCTTCGATTACCAGCACGCCGCCGCCGCCGGCGATCACGAAACCGTCGCGGTCCACGTCATAGGCACGCGAGGCGACGGCCGGCGTGGCGTTGTAGCGGGTGGACAGCGCGCCCATGGCGTCGAACATGCAGCTGAGCGTCCAGTGTTCGGCTTCACCGCCGCCGGCGAACACCACGTCCTGCTTGCCGAGCTGGATCAGCTCCATGGCGTTGCCGATGCAGTGGGCGCTGGTGGCGCAGGCCGAGGAAATGGAATAGTTGACGCCCTTGATGTGGAACGGCGTGGCCAGGCAGGCGGACACGGTGCTGCCCATGGTGCGGGTAACGCGGTAGGGCCCGATGCGCTTGAGGCCGCGTTCGCGCAGCACGTCGGCGGTTTCCACCATGTCTTCGGTGGACGAGCCGCCGGCGCCCATGATCAGGCCGGTGCGGATGTTGGAGACTTCGTTTTCCTCCAGGCCGGAATCGGCCACGGCCTGCTGCAGCGCCAGGTAGCCATAGGAAGCGGCGGCGCCCATGAAGCGCAGGTCCTTGCGGTCGATCTGGGTGCTGAAGTCGAGATCCACGGCGCCGGCCACGTGGCTGCGCATGCCGCGCTCTTCATATTCGGGGCGGTAGACGATGCCGCTCCGGCTTTCCTTCAGCGAGCGCAGGACTGACTGCGGATCATTGCCAATACAGGAAATGATGCCCATCCCTGTGACCACTACACGACGCATACTGTACCTCTGTTGATGGGTGTGGATCGGCGGGTCAGCCCAGGCTCTCGTCCGGCTTGAACAGCCCGACCTTGAGGCCCTTGGCAGTATAAATAACCTTGCCATCCACAGAAACCTGACCATCGGCGATGCCCATGACGAGCTTGCGCTCGATCAGGCGTTTGATGTCCAGCTCGTACTGCACCTTGGAGGCGGTGGGCAGGATCTCGCCGGTAAACTTGACCTCGCCGCAGCCGAGCGCGCGTCCCTTGCCGGGGTTGCCGCGCCAGCCCAGGTAGAAACCCACCAGCTGCCACATGGCGTCCAGCCCGAGACAGCCGGGCATCACGGGATCGCTTTCGAAATGGCAGCTGAAGAACCAGAGGTCGGGGTGGATGTCCAACTCCGCCAGGATGTGGCCCTTGCCCTCGCTGCCGCCGGTGGAACTGATCTCGACGACGCGGTCCACCATCAGCATGTTGCCGATCGGAAGCCGGGCATTGCCCGGACCGAACATCCGGCCGTGGCCACAAGAAAGAAGTTCTTCGCGGTTGTAGCTGGATTTTGGGCTGAAAAGTTGGTTCATGGGTTCCTGAAAGCAGGCCTTGGCCGAACTGGCTGAAAACGGCGCATTATATAGGTTCGCGCGGCAGACGCCTAACGCCGCGGGGGTATGATGGTACCCTTGTGCGGCAGTTCCCAAAACCGGCGCAAGCTACCTGTCGCGCTTGGGATTGTGGCTATAATCGAACGCTTTCAAGCGCTTCAGAGGTTTACCAAGGATTCTTTATGCTGGTTCCCGTCATCATGGCTGGAGGCGTGGGTTCGCGCCTGTGGCCGGCTTCCCGGGAAGCGCTTCCCAAGCAGTTCCTGAACCTGTCCGGCGACGCCGCCGGCCTTTCCCTCTTTCAGCAGAGTCTGCAACGCCTGAAGGGTCTGCCGGACGTGGCGAGCCCTGTGGTGGTGTGCAATGCCGAACACCGTTTTCTGGTGGCGGAACAACTGCGCCAGCTCGGTATCGAAGGTGCCACCATCATTCTCGAACCGGTGGGGCGCAATACGGCGCCGGCGGTGGCGCTGGCGGCCTGCGCGGCGGGCGAGCATGATCCGCGGGCAGCGCTGCTGGTGCTGGCGGCCGATCACGTGATTGCCGACGTCGGCAGTTTCCAGCGCGCGGTGCTTGCCGGGCGCGAGCAGGCGGAGCAGGGCGCGCTGGTCACCTTCGGCATCGTGGCCGACCGTCCCGAAACTGGCTACGGCTACATTCAGCGGGGCGCGCAAGTGGGCGCGGGTTACGCGGTGGCACGTTTCGTCGAGAAACCTGACCTGGCCACCGCCACCGCCTACCTGGCCTGTGGCGAGTATTACTGGAACAGCGGCATGTTCATGTTCGCCGCGGCCACGTTCCAGCGCGAACTGCAGCATTTTGCGCCGCAGATCGCCAGCGTGTGCGCACAGGCCTGGGCCGGCGCCGCGCGCGATCTGGATTTTTACCGGATACCGGCGGAAATCTTCGCCGGCTGTCCTTCGGATTCCATCGACTATGCGGTGATGGAACATACCGGCGCCGGCGTGGTATTGCCGCTGGATGCCGGCTGGAACGATCTTGGCGCGTGGTCGGCGGTCTGGGGCCATGGCCCGCAGGATGGCGACTGCAACGTCTGCAAGGGCGACGTGCTGCTGCACGATACCCGCAATTCCTTCGTGCAGGCGGAATCGCGCCTGGTCACCCTGGTGGGCATGGACCACGCCATCGTGGTGGAAACCGCCGATGCCGTGCTGGTGGCGGCCAAGGACCGGGTGCAGGATGTGAAAGCCATCGTGCAGCAGCTGCTGCGCGCGGAGCGGCCCGAGGCGGTATTGCATCGCAAGGTGTACCGCCCCTGGGGTTCGTACGAAGGCCTGGCAGGGGAGGCCGGGTTTCAGGTGAAACGCATCATCGTCAAACCGGGGGCCGCGCTCTCGCTGCAGTTGCATCATCAGCGGGCGGAGCATTGGATCGTGGTGCGTGGGGTCGCCACGGTAACCCGCGGTGATGAACGTTTCGAACTCACGGAAAACCAATCCACCTACATTCCGATCGGCACCCGTCATCGCCTGGAAAACCGCACCGCCGAGCCGCTGACGCTTATCGAAGTGCAGTGCGGCGGCTATCTGGGCGAGGATGACATCGTGCGCCTGGAAGATGTCTACGGACGTCAGGACTGAACAGAATTCAACGAAGTTACAAGGATTCACGCAACATGAAAAATTCCCCAATCAAGAAGTGTCTGTTTCCGGCGGCGGGCTACGGTACCCGCTTCCTGCCCACCACCAAATCCATGCCCAAGGAAATGTTGCCCGTGGTCAACAAACCCTTGATTCAGTATGGGGTGGAGGAAGCGCTGGACGCGGGCATCAGCGGCATGGGGGTGGTCACCGGCCGCGGCAAGCGCGCCATCGAGGATCACTTCGACATCAACTACGAGCTGGAACACGAGATCGCCGGCAGCGACAAGGAAGACTACCTGCGCGAAATCCGCCGCATCATGAACGACGCGGTGTTTTCCTATACCCGCCAGATCGAAATGAAAGGACTCGGCCACGCCATTCTTACCGGTGAAACCCTGATCGGCGACCAGCCCTTCGCGGTGGTGCTGGCAGATGACCTGTGCCACAACCCCGGCAAGGGCGTGCTGTCGCAGATGGTGGACCTGTACAAGTATTACCGCTGTTCCATCGTGGCGGTGGAGGAAGTGCCGCGTGACGAAACCAACAAATACGGTGTGGTGGCCGGCGAGGAAATCGCGCCCGGACTGATGCGCGTCAACGCCATGGTGGAAAAACCCAAGCCCGAGGATGCGCCGAGCAACCTGGCCATCATCGGCCGCTACATTCTCACGCCGGATATCTTCGACATCCTGCGCGACACCCCGCCGGGCCGCGGCGGCGAAGTGCAGATTACCGACGCCCTGATGACCCAGGCCAGCCAGGGCCGGGTGCTTGCCTATAAGTTCAAGGGCCGCCGCTTCGATTGCGGCAGCGTACCCGGCTTCATGGAAGCCACGCAGTTCTTCTACCAGAACGTCTACCAGGATTGAGCCCACGAGGAATCACCATGGATAGCTTCACCTGCTTCAAAGCCTACGATGTGCGTGGCCGCATTCCCGACCAGCTCAACGACGACATCGCCTATCGCATCGGCCGTGCCTATGCCGCCTTCCTGCAGCCAAAGCGCGTGGTGGTGGGTTACGACATCCGCCTGAGCAGCCGCCAGCTGTGCAGCGCGCTGACGCGCGGGCTCAACGATTCCGGCGTGGACGTGCTGAACATCGGCCAGTGTGGCACCGAGGAAATCTATTTCGCCACCAGCCATCTCGGCGTGGACGGCGGCATCGTGGTCACGGCCAGCCACAACCCCAAGGACTACAACGGCATGAAGTTCGTGCGCGCAGAGTCGTGCCCGATCAGCGCCGATACCGGTCTGGAGGACATCCGCAAGCTGGCGGAACGCAACGCTTTCGCGCCCGCGGCCACGATCGGCAAGGTCACTGAAGTGGACGTGAAGGACGCCTACGTGCAGCACCTGTTGTCCTACGTGGACCTGGGCGCGCTGCGCAGGCTCAAGGTGGTGAGCAATCCCGGCAACGGCGGCGCGGGGCGCATCGTGGATCTGCTGGAAAAACACCTGCCTTTCGAGTTCATCAAGATATTCCACGAGCCGGACGGCAACTTCCCCAACGGCGTGCCCAACCCGCTCCTGGAGGAAAACCGCCAGCCCACCGTCGATGCGCTGCTTGCCGCCAAGGCGGACGTGGCGCTGGCCTGGGACGGTGATTTTGACCGTTGCTTCTTTTTCGACGAAAAGGGCGCCTTCATCGAGGGCTATTACATCGTAGGGCTGCTGGCGGAATCCTTCCTCAAGAAGCAGCCGGGCAGCCGCATCATCCACGACCCGCGCCTGATCTGGAACACGCAGGCGGTGGTGCAGGAGTGCGGCGGCATTGCGGTGCAGTGCAAGTCCGGCCATGCCTTCATCAAGGAAAAGATGCGCAGCGAGGATGCGATCTACGGCGGCGAGATGAGCGCGCACCATTACTTCCGCGATTTCTTCTACTGCGACAGCGGCATGATTCCCTGGCTGCTGGTGCTGGAACTGCTGTGCACCACCGGCAAGCCGCTGTCGCAACTGGTGGAGGAAGCGATTGCGCGCTTCCCCGCCAGTGGCGAGATCAACCGCAAGGTGGACGATGCCGAAGCCGTGCTGGCGCGCGTGCTGGCGCATTACCAGGCGCAGGCGCTCGACGTGGACTACACCGATGGCGTGAGCCTGGCCTTCCCCGAATGGCGGTTCAACCTGCGCATGTCCAACACCGAGCCGGTGATTCGCCTCAACGTGGAAACGCGTGGCGACATTGCGCTGATGCAGGCGAAGACGCGGGAAGTGCTGGCGTTGATCGAAGCGCCCTGAGTCCTGCGTCGTTCAAGATAATTCCTATCACAAGCTGCCATTTATCGTGGCGCTATCTCGATTAGTCTCCTTGTAACCCGGCCTGGGAAGAAAATCGGCGCCTCCACGAGTTGCGCCCCCAGGCCGGCTCGAGCAAAGGAGCAGACGATGAAACACACGACGGTTACCCTTGCGCTTGTCGGCAGCCTGCTGATGGGCCTCCATGCGCCAACCGCCCTCGGCCAGCTGCGCGTGGAACGCGTGGATGCGGATACCCTGCGCGTAAGCGAGTTCCAGGGCAGTCCCCCGCACCGCCGCCAGTACATCAGCCAGCAGGCGCATCCGCAGTTGTACGACCGTTACGAATCCTATCTCCAGGCCAAGCCCGAACCGCAATCCACCGCCGCCCGCCACGGCGCCCCCGGCAAAAACCACGTCCGCTCCCGAGTAAGCACCGAGCGCGCCGCCGAAGCCGCCGCTGTACCGCGTGAGGTCAAGAACGGCCGCCTTTGGTTCGGCGCGCCCGGCAAAGGGCGGCGCTCTGGGCTATGAGGGATGAGGGAGGGCTGGGAGGTCGAAACAGAGCCCCCGGTCTGCACCGGGGGCTCTTGCCCCTATGGCAGGAATCAGCTCAACGGCTGACCTGGAGGCTGGTGCCTCCGGCGCTGGCACCGCTGAGACGGGCGCCTTCACCATTGGAGACCACCTTGACCCAGAGCGAGTCCTGGTCCTTGTAGTACGAGGTGTCGCTGGCGTTGCGCAGCGCGTCCAGGCTGTCCTGCGGCGTACCCGAGGCGGCGGTGGCAAATCCCGGCAGTTCGAAGATCATCCACGAGCCGCTGTCCAGTTCGCTGAGGCGCAGGTCCACGGACGGCCTTTCGGTGGTCACCTTGATCTCAGTGCCGGCGCGTATGTTGGTGGCGCCGGCCAGGGTGAGTTCCTTGTCATTGCGGCTGAGAATGACTGCCGGCTGAGGAGGCCCCCCGGCACCGCCACGACCGGCCGCCAGGCCAGGACCGGCGCCTGGGCCAGGACCGGCGGCTGCGCCTCTGGCGGGACCTGAGCCAGGAGTGCCACCACTGCTGGGGGCGCCGACAGTCAAGCGTCCGACATCGCCCGTGCACACCGCGGCATTCCAGGTGGGCTGGATTTCACAGGCGTCGTCGATGGCGATGCCGTTATTTTCGTGATCGATGAGAACGTAGGAATCCGCAATGCCGGTGACCGAGCCGTCCAGATCGTGGAACACCGCGGTCTTATAGCTGCCACTGCCTGCATCGTCGTTGCCCCATTTGCGTTCCAGCGGCGGGAAATACACCGGCTTGGCGTTGTCGAATTTCGCGCGCTGTATGGTGTTGTTGGAACTCATGCCGAAGCTGGTGTACAGCAGGTAAGAGATCGCTCCCGTCTTGCGGGTGGCGTTGTCCTGGAAATTCACGAAGGTGACATTGTCCAGTTCATGACGATAGTCGTAGAACTCGTAGCCGCGGATCGGGAAGTCCGCGAGTTCGGGCGTCGGCAAGCTGCGGCCGTAAGCCATTTCCGCCGGCGTCCTGGGGTTGCCGATGTTCCCGGTTTCGCCCACGAACAGCGAGTCGACCACCCGTGAGGTAAAGGCGGAACGACCGGAGAGGGCGGTCGCATGCGTATAGCCGATTGCGTTGTCGGCCAGCTTCAGGTTCTTGAACAGGTTCATCTCGCCGCGGATCCACATGCCGCCATTGCGGTTCTTGTAGGCGGTGAAATCTTCGATGATCGTCTCCACCTGAGGGCTGTCCGCATCGGCAGGATCGGCAAGCGCAACATGCGAGGCGGTCCTGAAATGGCCATCGGGCTGAGGGCCGCGGTCGGACATGAAGCCGTCGAAGTTCGAATGGGCGGTGTTGCCCTTGAACTCCCGCAGCGGGGTTCGACGTGGCCAGGTGGTCTTGCTGATATCCGTGCCTTCGAACGCGCCCGTCGGATGCTCCGGCAAGGCGAACCAGAAACCTATCGCGTCGGACCCCGCGGCCACGTTGTCGCGGTAAATATTGTCCGGATTGGTGATCCAGAAAGTCGACGCCGTGTTGTCGGAAGGGATCAGGATATCCTTGGCGTCCTGGCCGGCCGTACTGAAGTTCTCGCCATCCTCCGATCCGAACGGGGCGAGGTTGGTCGGGACGCACGGCGCGTCGGGATGGCACTTGGTCAGGATCCCCAGGTTGTGGACGAACTGGTTGTCGTGCTCCACCGCGTCTTCGAGGAAGAAGCAGTGACCGATGGTGTTGTAGGTCACGTTGTTCTCGACCTGCACGTAGTTGGTGCCATGCACGGTCACGCAGCGGCTATAGGTGTCGTGAATCGCCGAGTTCTTGACGTACTGTCCTTGCGCATCGCCGACGATATGCCAGTGGATCGGATACCGGGCCAGATGCATGTTCTGCCCCATGCGATTGAACTCGACGCCGGCGACATACATCCTGCTCGGGGGCATCGCCATCACGTGTCCGCCAAAGAGGTTCGTGTCTGCATCGGGCGATGCCTGGAGCACGATATTGCGCGTCAGCATGCCGACTTCGCCACGCTCATCCACGCCGAACGTGATCTCGCCGTAGTGCATGTAGTCCAGTTCCTTGTCGAGCGCGATCGTATTGCCATCGATGGCGGCAATGGTGCGCCGCTCCGCCTGATGGGGATCGAAATCCGTTGATGCGAGAACGATCATGTCGCCAACCCGCCAGCCGGTGGCGTCCAGGACGTCGATCCTGGTGCTGCCGGCATCGGCGGTCCGGGCCAGCTTGGTCCACGTGTTGGTCCGGTCACCGTGCAGGTTCAGCGTGCCGCCCATGATCATGATGCCGCGGTCACCCATCGTGTTGATGTTCTCGTCGGGCACGTTGTCGACCAGGGTGATGGTTGCCTTGCGCGTGTGCGGCGTGGCTTCGCTGCCTATCTGCAGCTCTCCGTGCAGCATGATCCAATCGGTCGTCAGCTCGATGTCCTTATCGTTCGAGAAGCTCAGCTTGCCGTTGATGGTCAGGCTGCGCAGCGTCGGCGGGCTGACATCGAGTACGACCTCCTTGCCGCTGTCGATGGTCACGGCCTCGCCTTCGGCGGGTACATGGCCGCTGGGCCAGGTGGCAGGATCGGACCAGCGTGCTTCCTGGGCCTGGGCATTGCCGCCGAGCAGGAAACACACTGGCAGGGCTAACACAAGAGCAGTCACGCGAGAGGTTGTTGCCATTTTTTGGGCTCCCGTGGTCGGGCAGATGGAAAGAATGGAAAAACTTCCCCATCGCCAAGCCCGGGCGATGCTGGCGGGCGGTGGATGCCGCAAGACTGACGAATATCGGGACGACTGGCAAGAGGAACGGACGGTCATGAGGTGGATTCTGGGCGCTGTGCTCGCAGAGACACTATCGCAGGCCAAGCCAAGCCGGGAACTGCGCGGTCGTGATCGCGGTCACGACCGCGCTCGGATTCAGCCTGAAAAAGAGCTCACCGTGGACCCGGGCTGTGAGTCGTGAGGAGCCCATGAGACCGCTCTCGATTCAGCCCGACTTGCCACCCTTGAGCTTCAGCAGCTTCTTCAGATAGTGGCCCGTATGCGAATGCTTCATGCCCGCCACCTGCTCCGGCGTGCCGGTGGCGATGATCTGGCCGCCGCCGTCACCGCCTTCGGGGCCGAGGTCGACGATCCAGTCGGCGGTCTTGATCACGTCCAGGTTGTGTTCGATCACCACGATGGTGTTGCCTTCGTTGCGCAGCTTGTGCAGCACGCTGAGCAGTTGCTTGATGTCGTGGAAGTGCAGGCCGGTGGTCGGCTCGTCGAGGATGTAGAGGGTGGTGCCGGTGTCACGCTTGGATAGCTCGCGCGACAGTTTCACCCGCTGCGCCTCGCCGCCCGAAAGCGTGGTGGCCGACTGGCCCAGCTTGATGTAGGACAGGCCCACGTCGATCAGCGTTTGCAGCTTGCGCGCGATCATCGGCACGGGGTCGAAGAATTCGCGGGCGTCCTCGATGGTCATTTCCAGCACTTCGAAGATGTTCTTGCCCTTGTATTTCACTTCCAGCGTTTCGCGGTTGTAGCGCTTGCCCTTGCACACGTCGCAGGCCACGTAGATGTCGGGCAGGAAGTGCATTTCCACCTTCACCACGCCATCGCCCTGGCAGGCTTCGCAGCGGCCGCCCTTGACGTTGAAGCTGAAGCGCCCCGGCTGGTAGCCGCGCAGGCGCGCTTCCTGGGTGCCGGCGAACAGCTCGCGCACCGGGGTGAAGATGCCGGTGTAGGTGGCCGGGTTGGAACGCGGCGTGCGGCCGATCGGGCTTTGGTCGATGTCCACCACCTTGTCGAGGTGCTTGAGTCCGTCCAGCGCGGTGTAGGGCGCGGGGTCGAGCGTGGTGGCGCCGTTGAGCGCGGTGGCGGTGATGGGATAGAGCGTGTTGTTGATCAGCGTGGACTTGCCCGACCCCGACACGCCGGTGATGCAGGTCATCAGCCCCAGCGGAATTTCCAGGGTGACGTCCTTGAGGTTGTTGCCGCTGGCGCCGCGCAGCACCAGCTGTTTCTTCGGATCGACCGGGTGGCGCTTCTTGGGAACGGCGATGCTTTCCTTGCCGGCCAGGTAGCGGCCGGTAAGCGATTTGCTGCTCTTGATGATCTGCGCGGGCGTGCCCTGCGCCACGACTTCGCCGCCATGCACGCCGGCGCCGGGGCCGATGTCGATCACGTGGTCGGCGCTGCGAATGGCGTCTTCGTCATGTTCCACCACGATCACCGTGTTGCCGATGTCGCGCAGGTGCTTGAGCGTGGCCAGCAGGCGGTCGTTGTCGCGCTGGTGCAGGCCGATGGACGGTTCGTCGAGAATGTACATCACGCCCACCAGGCCGGCGCCGATCTGGCTGGCCAGGCGGATGCGCTGGGCTTCGCCGCCCGAGAGCGTTTCGGCGCTGCGGCTGAGCGTGAGGTAGTTGAGGCCCACGTCCACCAGGAAGCTCAGGCGGTCCTGAATTTCCTTGAGGATCTTTTCCGCGATGCTGGCTTTTTTGCCGCTGAATTTGAGCGCGGCGAAATAGGCGCTGGCGCCGCCGATGGTCATGTTGGTGATGGCCGGCAGGTTATGGCTGTCGATCAGCACGTGGCGGGCGTCGCGGCGCAGGCGCGTACCCTGGCATTCGGGGCAGTGCTGGGAGCTGAGGTATTTGGCCAGGTCCTCGCGCACCATCACCGAATCGGTTTCCCGATAGCGGCGCTCCATGTTGGGAATGATGCCTTCGAAGGGGTGCTTGCGCACGGTGTTGTCGCCACGCTCGTTGACGAAGGTGAAGGCGATCGATTCGTTGCCGCTGCCGTGCAGGATCAGCTTGCGGTGCTTGGCGCTGAGCGAGGAGAACGGCGCGTCGATGGCGAACTTGCAATGTGCGGCCAGCGATTTGAGCAGCTGGAAGTAGTAGATGTTGCGGCGGTCCCAGCCGCGGATGGCGCCTTCGGCAAGCGACAGGCTGTCGTCCACGATCACGCGTTTTTCATCGAAGAACTGTTTTACGCCGAGGCCATCGCAGCTTTCGCAGGCGCCGGCGGGGTTGTTGAACGAGAACAGGCGCGGTTCCAGCTCGGCGATGCTGTGCCCGCATTCGGGGCAGGCGAACAGCGAGGAAAACACCAGTTCCTGGCCCTGGCCTTTGTCCATGGGGCTGGCCAGCGCGATGCCGCCGGCGATCCCGAGCGCGGTTTCGAACGATTCGGCCAGGCGCTGCGCCAGGTCGGCGCGTACCTTGAAGCGGTCCACAACCACTTCGATGGTGTGCTTCTTGTTCTTTTCCAGCGTGGGCGGGTAGTCCAGCTCCACCACGATGCCGTCCACGCGGGCGCGGATGAAGCCGTTGGTCTTGAGCTCGTGGAACACGTGCAGGTGTTCGCCCTTGCGGTCGCGGATCACCGGTGCCAGCAGCATCATGGGCGTGCCCTCGGGCAGCGCCAGCACCTGGTCCACCATCTGGCTCACGGTCTGCGCTTCCAGCTTCAGGTTGTGATCGGGGCAGTAGGGATCGCCCACCCGCGCGAACAGCAGGCGCAGGTAGTCGTAGATTTCGGTGATGGTGCCCACCGTGGAGCGCGGGTTGTGCGAGGTGGACTTCTGCTCGATCGAAATGGCCGGCGACAGCCCCGAAATCTGGTCGATGTCGGGCTTTTCCATCATCGACAGGAACTGGCGCGCATAGGTGGACAGCGACTCCACATAGCGGCGTTGGCCCTCGGCGTAGAGCGTGTCGAAGGCGAGTGAGGATTTGCCTGAACCCGACAACCCCGTGATCACCACCAGCTTGTCGCGGGGGATGGTGAGGTCGATGTTCTTGAGGTTGTGGGTACGGGCGCCCCGTAGCGTGATATTGTCCATGCGTAGCGTTGGCACCAGCGGAAAACGAAACGGTCGATTATACCCCGAGAGCACACGGGCGGAGGAATTTTCCCCGGTTGATGCTAGACTTGGACGCAGTTTCGCAACTCAATTCAGTGGAGGTCACAGTGGCTAGCAGAGGCGTCAACAAGGTCATCTTGGTGGGTAACGTCGGGCAGGATCCGGAAACGCGTTATCTGCCCAGTGGCGGCGCGGTGACCAACCTGAGCGTGGCCACCTCGGAAAGCTGGAAGGACAAGAACACTGGCGACCAGCAGGAACGCACCGAGTGGCACCGCGTGGTGTTCTACCAGCGCCTGGCGGAAATTGTCGCCGAATACGTGCGCAAGGGCTCCAAGCTCTACATCGAGGGCCGCCTGCAGACCCGTTCCTGGGAACAGGACGGGGTGAAGCGCTACGCCACCGAGATCATCGCCAACGAAATGCAGATGCTCGACAGCCGTGGCGGCAGCGGCGACCAAGGTGGCGGATACCAGGGCGGTGGCGGTTATCAGGGCGGCCAGGGCGGTGGCCAGGGAGGCGGCGGCTACCAGTCTTCCCAGCCCGCGCAACAGCGCGGTGGTGGCAGTGGCGGTGGCGGCAACCGCAATGCCCAGCCGGCGCCGCCGCCGGAAATGGACAGCTTCGACGACGACATTCCGTTCTGAGGCGTCGAAGATTAAGACGCTCCCGTGAATCTGCTCATCCTTGGCGCGGACAGCCTGGTGGGCCAGGCCCTCGCCGAGGTGCTGGCACGCCAGGATCAGGCCTACAGCGCGCTGGACACCCAAGCCTTTCTGGCGCTGAAGAAAGGCGAGCTGATCAAATCCGTCACCCGTTGCAACCCCACCCAGGTGATCTACACCGCCACGTTCGACGATCTCGCACTGGCCGAGCGCGATGAAGCCGCGGCGCGCCAGTGCGACCTGATCAATTCGGTGGAAGTGACGGAAGTGGCGGAGGTATGCGAAAAGCTGCAGCTGCCGCTGCTGTACCATTCCAGCAGCTACGTCTTCGACGGGCGCAAGGTGCATCCCTACCAAGAAGACGACGAAGCCAGCCCGCAATGCCGCTATGGCCAGAGCAAGCTGGCCGGTGAGCGCACGCTGCGCGACACCCTGCCCAAGCACCTGATATTGCGCACGGACTGGGTGTTCGACCGCCGCCAGCCCGCCTATTTCGCCCAACTGCTGCAGCGCTTCCGCGACAACGGCGGCAAGCTGCGGTTGATGAGCCGGCGCTTCAATCCCACCCCGGCCAGCGACGTGGCGCGGGTGATGCTCGGCATTGCGCGGCAGATCGATTGCGCCGCCGACGTGTGGGGCACCTACCATTACGGCGCCCTGCAGGCGGTGGCGCAGGAAGTGTTTGCCGAGCAACTGCTGCAAGAGGCCGCCCGCTACGATCCCATGCTTGCCGCGCTGCTGCCCGCGCTCGAAATCACCCGCGAGCCGGTCACCGCGCCCTGGATCGGCAACAGCTCTTTGAGCGCGCAGCGCCTGTTCGAAACCTTCGGCATCAAGCAGCGTTCCCGCGCCGGCGAGCTGAGCGCCATCCTGCAGGCGCTGTGCAACTACACGCCGCCGGTGCAGCCCGATACTGCTCCCGCCGTGGAAGCGGCGCCGGCAAGCGCTCCGGCGGACACTGAGCGTGCCGGCGGCGGTACGCGGCGGCGGCTCAGGAAGAAGCCAGGTTCTGCCAAACCTGCCAGTAAAGACGCAGGGCAAACAAAGTGATCACCGTGCGGATCATGATGCGGAAGTAACGGTCCGGCAGCACGTCCAGGCAGCGTTTGCCGAGCATGGTGCCGGCGATGCCCATCACCCAGCTCAGGGCAATCACCTTCAGGTAGGGCGTGTAGTCGAAGCCCGCCGCCAGATAACCAAGCGACTTGAACAGTGCCATGAACAGCAGCGTGCCGGCGATGGTGGCCACGATGCCTTCCTTGGTCAGCTTGCTGTTGACCATCATCGACTGGAACAGCACGCCCGCGCCGGACACCGTGGACAGGAACGTGTGCGCCACGCCCACCCAGAAATAGGGCGCCGGAATCCGCGCTGCCACCCGGAGCACACCCGCCGACGGTCGTGCCCAGCAGAACCACAGCAGCACGCAGGCCAGCAGGAACGCGAGCAGCGTTTCCGGCATCGCGAAATAGATCACCGTGCCCACCGCCGCGCCCACGATGGAGCCGGGGATGAAGGGCAGGGTGATGCTCCAGTCGATGTAGCGGTAGAACTGCACCACGCGGGTGACCTGCCCGGCCAGGATCAGCACGCCGTTGAGCGGCACCACCACCGATACCGGCAGAAACAGCGAGGTGCTGGCCAGGGTGAAGAGTCCCCCGCCGAGGCCGGCAAGCGTCGAGAAAAAGCCGCCGATGAAGCAGATGGCAGGGATCAGGATGAAAACGGTGAGGGACACGGCGTGGCGGGGCTTGCTGGAAAGGCCGCAATTATAGGAGCCCGTGGCGTATCCCGACAGTCCTTTGCATTCGCCGGCCGCCATAAGAGGCCTATCCCCGCACTGCTTAAGGTAAAATGCCCGCTCTTTCCCTGAATTGCCGATGAAGCAGTATGGCCAATCCCCCTCTGACTCCCGTGGTTCAGGCCCAGGCGCGCTTGCTGGCGCAGGCGGGCACGCTGGGCGCGGTGCAGATGCTGCCGCTCGACGCCTGCCTTGGCCGCGTGCTGGCAAGCGACCAGGTGGCGGCGATGGACGTGCCCGCGTATGACAACAGCGCGATGGACGGCTATGCGCTGCGCGTGGCGGATGTGCCCAGCGCCGGCATCACGCTGCCGGTCACGCAAACCGTGGCGGCGGGACATCCCGGCACGCCGCTCGAGCCCGGCACCGCGGCCCGCATCTTCACCGGCGCGCCGCTGCCGGCGGGCGCCGATGCGGTGGTAATGCAGGAGAACACCCGTGCCGAGGGCGGGCAGGTAACCATGCTCAACGTGCCGCTGCCGGGCCAGAACGTGCGCAGCCGTGGCCATGATCTGGCCGCCGGCGCGCTGGTGCTGCCGCGTGGCCGCCGCCTGCAGGCGCAGGATCTCGGGTTGCTGGCTTCGCTTGGCCTGGCGCAGGTGCCGGTGTTCAAGCCGCTGAAGGTGGCGGTGCTCACCACCGGCGACGAAGTGGTGCCGCCCGGCCAGCCTTTGCAGGCGGGCCAACTGCACGATTCCAATAGCTACGTGCTTGCCGGCCTGCTGCAGGGCCTCGGCATGGAAGTGCTGCGGTTCGGCATCGTGCCCGACGACCCGCAGCGCACCCGCGAAGCGCTGGCGCGCGCGGCCGAGCAGGCCGATTGCGTGATTTCCACCGGCGGCGTTTCGGTGGGCGAGGCGGATTACGTCAAGGCCGCGGTGGAAGCGCTGGGCGAACTGCAACTGTGGAAGCTGGCGATCAAGCCGGGCAAGCCGTTTTCCTTCGGCCGCATCGGCGCCACGCCGTTCTTTGGTTTGCCCGGCAATCCGGTGGCGGTGTTCGTTACCTGGCTGGTGCTGGTGCGCGCCTACCTGCTCAAGCTGCAGGGCGCCACCGAGGTGGCGCTGCCGCTGCGGCCGGTGCGGGCCGGGTTCAGCATCGACACGCCGGGCACCCGGCAGGAATACCTGCGCGTGCGGCTGCAACTGCAGGCCGGCGGCATGCCGCTGGCGCAGCCCTTCAGCGACCAGGGTTCCAACATGCTGAGCTCCTTGTCCTGGTCGGACGGTCTGGTCATCATTCCCCAGGGCAGCGCGGTGGCGAGCGGCGACGTCCTGGAATTCATCCCCTTTCGAGGTGCCCTATGAACGTGACGGCGAAGCGGGCGGCTCTGCTGACGCTGCTGGCGCTGAGTGCCTGCCAGAGCCCCAAGGAAACGCCGGTGGTCTACGTGCCCGAGCCGGAGCCGGAAGTGGAGGCGCCGCCACCGGCGCCGGATGCGGAGTACGTGCGCGTGCAGCGCATGCTTGCCGACCTGCTGTATTCGGCGCGCATCGCCGTCGAGGACAACCGCCTGATGACCCCCGCCGGCAACAACGCCTATGAGATCTACGGCGAGGTGTTGCGGCTGGACCCCGGCAACGCGGTGGCAGTGCAGGGCATCGAGGAAATCGCGCGGCGCTACATCGGTCTTGCCGATACCGCGCTCGGCAAGGGGCAGTACGACCAGGCGGAAACGCTGTTGGCGCGCTCGGCCCGTATCGATGCGCAGAGCCCGGCGTTGCAGGAAGCGCGCCAGCGCCTGGCCAAGGCACGGGAAACCCGTGTGGAAACCTACGCGCTGGACCCGGCCGGGCTCAGCGCCCAGAGCCTGGAAATGATGAACACGCTGGCGCAGATCGCGCAGGACATCATGGCGCGCGAAGCCACGTTCCTGATCAACGCCCGTACCGATGCCGAAGGGCGCTGGATCTACAAGGTGATGCGCGAAGCGGTGGGCGGCTACCGGCTGCGCGGCAACATCGACATCGGCAGCCCGCCGGCGGTGCTGGTGTCGCTGCCGAACGGCTGAACGCCGGCCACGCAGGCGTTTACGCTAAACGACCGAACCAATCGATTTGTCAGGAGTAGTAGAGACATGAACACCAAACACGCACTGCTGGCGCTGTGCCTCTCGAGCCTGTCCCTGGCGGCCCATGCCGACATCCACGTGGAAGACGCCTACGTGCGCGCGCTACCGCCGGGCACGCCCACCACCGCGGCCTACATGCGGCTGAGCAACGACAGCGATGCTGCCGTGGCGTTGGTGGGCGCGACCAGCCCCGTGGCCGGCAAGGTCACCATGCACAGCACCATGAACCACAACGGCATGATGCACATGATGCCGAACACGAAGCTGGAAATTCCCGCCAACGGCAGCCTGGTATTGGAAAGCGGCGGACGCCACCTCATGCTGGAAGAACTCGCCGCGCCGCTGGCCGCCGGCACCGAAATCGAACTGACCCTGCAGTTCGACGACGGCTCCGCCACCACCCTGCAGGTGCCGGTGCGCAGCGTGCTGGACGAATAATCGCTCACACGTTCTGGCGATTCTCCAGCAATTGTTTCACCACCGCCGGATCGGCAAGCGTGGTGATGTCGCCGAGGTTGTCGGTTTCGTTGGCGGCGATCTTGCGCAGGATGCGGCGCATGATCTTGCCGGAGCGGGTCTTCGGCAGCCCCGGCGCCCACTGGATCACGTCCGGTTTGGCGATCGGGCCGATCTCGCGCACCACGGAAGCCACCAGTTCTTCCCTTAGCGCCTCACTTGGCTCCACGTCGATCATGAGCGTCACATAGGCATAGATGCCCTGGCCCTTGATGGGATGCGGATAACCCACCACCGCCGCTTCGGCCACCGCCGGATGCAGCACCAGCGCGCTTTCCACTTCGGCCGTGCCGAGGCGATGGCCGGACACGTTGAGCACGTCGTCGACGCGGCCGGTGATCCACCAGTAGCCGTCGGCGTCGCGATGGGCGCCATCGCCGGTGAAGTAACAGCCCGGGTAGGTGCTGAAATAGGTTTCGACGCAGCGCGGATGATCGCCGTAGATGGTGCGCAGTTGGCTGGGCCAGCTCGTGGTCATCACCAGGTTGCCCGAGCCCACGCCTTCCACCGGTTTGCCGTCGGGGTCCATCAGCGCCGGTTTCACGCCGAAGAACGGCAGCGTGGCCGACCCGGGCTTGAGCGGCGTGACGCCGGGCAGCGGCGTGATCATGTGGCAGCCGGTTTCGGTCTGCCACCAGGTGTCCATGACCGGGCAGGTGCCGTTGCCCACCACGTGGTAATACCATTCCCAGGCTTCTGGATTGATCGGTTCGCCCACGCTGCCGAGGATGCGCAGCGACGCGCGCGAGGTACGCTTCACCGGTTCGTCGCCCTGCGCCATCAGCGCGCGGATGGCGGTGGGCGCGGTGTAGAACTGCTTCACCTGGTACTTGTCGATGATCTGCCAGAAGCGCGAGGCGTCCGGGTAGGTGGGCACGCCCTCGAACATCAGCGAGATGGCGCCGTTGGCAAGTGGCCCATACACGATGTAGCTGTGGCCCGTTACCCAACCCACGTCGGCGGCGCACCAGTAGACGTCGCCGTCGTGGTAGTCGAACACGTACTGGTGCGTCATCGCCGCATAGACGAGGTAGCCGCCGGTGGTGTGCAGCACGCCCTTGGGCGTGCCGGTGCTCCCTGAGGTATAGAGGATGAAGAGCGGATCCTCCGCGTTCATCTCCTCGACCGGGCACTCGTCCGAGACGAGTTCGGCGGCCTCGTGGTAATAGACGTCCCGGCCCGGCAGCATGGCGACGGGCGAGCCGGTGCGGCGCACCACGAGCACGTGGTCGACCACGCCGGGGCCGACGGTCTCGAGGGCGGCGTCCACGTTGACCTTGAGCGGCACCTTGCGGCCGCCGCGCAGGCCCTCGTCGGCCGTGACGATGAAGGCGGACTTGGCGTCCTGGATGCGGCTGGCGAGCGAGTCCGGCGAGAAGCCGCCGAACACCACGGAGTGGATGGCGCCGAGCCGGGCGCAGGCCAGCATGGCATAGGCGGCTTCCGGGATCATCGGCATGTAGATCGTCACCCGGTCGCCCTTGGCGACGCCGCGGTTGCGCATGATGTTGGCCATGCGGCAGACCTCGTCGTGCAACTCGCGATAGGTGATCTTCTTGGATTCGGAAGGATCGTCGCCTTCCCAGATGATGGCGACCTGGTCGCCGCGGGTGTGCAGGTGCCGGTCGACGCAGTTATAGGCCACGTTCGTGATGCCGTCCTCGAACCAGCGGAT
>DATMFX010000303.1:0-3542 GCA_035555995.1 Hyphomicrobiales bacterium
GTCGGAGAGCTGTTGCTCGCAGCCGCAGGTGGCGCTGCCGTTTGCCGGGATCGGCAATGAAGGCAACCGCGTGCTGCGCCTGCGGCTGAACCCCTGCGAACTGCAACTCGAGTACAGCGCGCAGGTGGAACTGCAGCCCCAGGTGAGCGATGCCGGCGAAGTGGGCGAAATCGCCTTCCAGGAATTGCCGCAGGAAGTGCTGCCGTACCTGAACCCGAGCCGCTATTGCGAATCGGATCGCCTGGCACGGCTCGCGCTGCGCGAATTTTCCCGGTTTGCACCCGGCCACCAGCGGGTGCAGGCCATCTGCGACTGGGTCTACGGCCAGCTGCAGTACCTCAGCGGCAGCACCGATGCACGCTCGAGCGCCTGCGATGTGCTGGTGCAGGGCGCCGGCGTGTGCCGCGACTTTGCCCACCTGGCGATTGCCCTGTGCCGCGCCATCTGCATTCCGGCGCGCTATGTTTCCGGCTATGCCCTGTCGCTGGAACCGCCGGATTTCCATGGCTTTTTCGAAGCCTATCTGGACGGCGGCTGGTATCTGTTCGATGCCACGCGCATGGCCTCCAAGCAAGGACTGGTGCGCATCGGTTCGGGCCGTGACGCCGCCGACGTGTCCTTTGCCAGCATCATCGGCAACGCCATGCTGCTCGGCATGCAGGTGAGCGCCATCGAGGTCGACGGCACCGTACCCCAGGGGGGCGACGAGCAGGCGGTGTCCACGGCGCAAAGTCTGGGGTAGGGGGCTGGCATCCGGCGGATGGCCTGTAGTAGCATCACAGTTGATATTAATTCTCATTATCAACTGAAGCACCGGTCGCCGTGGCCTACAGCAACGAACTCCTCAGGGCATTGATCGAATACGAATCGGACCTGCGCCGCTTTCTGGCCCGCCGGCTGGGCTGTGTGCACACGGCTTCCGACATCCTGCAGCGCGTGGCGGAAAAGCTGCTTGCCCAGCCCGAAGCGCCGCCCGTTCACAACCTGCGTCCTTACCTGTTCCGGGTGGTCAACAACGAAATGATCAGCCACTATCGCAGCGAGCGGCTGCGTGCCGGCTACGAGGCGGAATGCGCCGAACTGATCGGCGAGGAGGACAATCGCAGCGCCGAGCGCGTGGTGCAGGCGCGTGAAAGCCTGGCGGCGCTGCAGCAGGCGCTGAGTGAGCTGCCGCTGTTGACGCGCCGGATCTTCCAGCTCTACCGCCTGGAAGGTTGTACGCAAAAGGAAATCGCCGCGCGCCTGAAACTGCATCTGTCGACGGTTGAAAAACGCCTGGCCTTTGCCATGAAATACTGCCGTGAACGTCTGCGCGAGCAGGAGATTTACGGCATGGACGCGCCGCAAGCGTCAGCAGGCAAGAAGCCGAATCGATAATGGAACATCCAAAATGACTGTCGACCGTTCCGGCACGGCGGGGCTCGAGGACGAAGCCTTCGCCCTGTTGCGCCGCCACCACGAGGAACCGGGTGAACGCCAGGCGCAGCACATTGCCCGCTGGCGCACCCGTTCACCCGCGCATGAAGCCGCCTACCAGCGCGCCGAGGCGCAGTGGCTGCTGTTGGGCATGGTGGAACTGCCGCCTGCCACGCCGTCGCAGCGCGTGCGGCTCGCGTTCGAACATGCCTGCGCCTGTGTGCTCGATCATCCCGTGCCGCTTGCCGCCTGCATTCTGGGCGTGTTGGTGCTGGTGCTGTCGCCGCTCGAGCCTTCGCAATCCGCGCCGCAGGCGGTGGTGCGGGCAGCGGCACCGGCGCAGGAAACGGTGCCAAGCGCAGCGCTGCAGTATCGCAGCGGTCCGCGGCAGCAGGAGGAATATGCGCTGGAAGACGGCTCCGTGCTGTACCTCAACTGGGACAGCGAAGTGGAAGTGCGCTACACGCCCGACCGGCGCGCCTTGCGGCTGCTACGTGGCGAAGCCATGTTCGACGTGGCCGCCGACGCCGCGCGGCCCTTCGTGGTGAGCGCCGAAACCCTGCAGGCCGAAGCGGTGGGCACCGCGTTCGTGGTCAGGCGCATTGCCGAGGGGCAGGCCAGCGTGGCGGTCACCGAAGGCGTGGTGAACGTCGGCCTGGAAGGCATGACGCAACGGGTGGCGCTGCAGCCCGCGCAGGCCCTGCAGTTGACGTTACGCGGCCTGGGCGAGGTGAACACGCGTTCGCTGCCCGAGATCGAGGCCTGGCGCCACGGCATGCTGATCTTCGACGGCACGCCGCTGGAGGACGTGCTGGCCGAACTGGGCCGCTATACCGGGTACAGCATCGAGACGCGGTTCCTCGCCGATCCGGACGAAGGCGTGAACGCCAGCTTCTTCATCGCCGAGGCGGACGATGCCCTGCGTTCCCTGGCACAGCTGTTTCGACTCGAACTCGACGGCCGCACGCCCGGCAAGGTGGTGATCCGTTCGGCACCGCCGCTGCGCCCGGGAGCCTGAGGGCGGGCAAACACTAAAAAAATATTCAGCGCGCGTTACGGGTTTTCTGTGCGGCAAGCGTGGATGGCAAGTAGAACCATTCTCGTTTGCAACCAGGACCCCGATGAAGCCTAGCAATCCTTGCGTGTTGGGTGGGCACAAGCCACGTGTTCGCCGTTTTCCCTTCCTTTATGCCACCGCCGCGGTGCTGTCGCTGGCGGCGGCGCCGGCCTTGCTGCTGGCGCAGGCCGATGCCACGGTGCAGGAGCAGCGCTTCGCCTTGCAGATTCCAACGCAAGCCCTGGCCGACGCGCTCAAGGCGCTGTCGCTTGCCAGCCGCAGCCAGATACTGGCGCCAAGCACCACGGTGGCGGGCCGTACCAGCAAGGCGTTGTCCGGCAGCTATACCGTGCAGGAAGCGCTCGAGGCCATGGTGCAGGATACCGGCCTGATCGTGACGCAATCGGGCAACAACACCTTCACGCTGGCGCTGCCTCCCACCGACGCCAGGCTGCTGCCGAGTCCGATGGAGGAAATCATCATCCGCGGTTCGTACACCGTCACCTCGATGAACAGCGCCACGGGGTTGAACATGACGCTGCGCGAAACGCCGCAGTCGGTGAGTATCCTCACCAGCCAGATCGTGGAGGATTTCGCCATCACCGACATGTCGTCGGTGCTGCAATACGTGCCTGGCGTGTCGATGGTGGGCGATGCGTCCGAGGACAGCCTGATCTACGTGCGCGGCTTCAACATGGACGCCAGCATCCAGGTGGACGGCATGATCACCACCACCGCCAACTCCGGCTACAGCGGTTCCACCAGCCAGGGCATCGACCCGGTGATCGCCGAGCGCGTGGAGGTGCTGAAAGGCGCCGCCGGCATCCTCAGCGGTCTTGGCGAACCCTCGGCCACGGTGAACATGATCCGCAAGCGGCCCACCGACGATTTCCGCGCCATGGCGATGACGCGGGCCGGCAACTGGGACACCTACCGCGTGGAGGGCGACGTGTCCGGCCGCCTGAACCAATCCGGCAGCGTGCGCGGCCGCTTGGTGGGCGCCTACCAGGACAACAAATCCTTTCACGATCGCTACGGCCGCGAGAAAAACGTGCTCTACGGCATCGTC
>DATMFX010000304.1:0-2364 GCA_035555995.1 Hyphomicrobiales bacterium
ACAGCGTGGCCAACCGTCGCCTGGCGTTCGACCGCCTGCGCAACAAGGTCACCGTGGGCAAGCTGTTCACCGATCTTGGTCCGCGCTACGTCAACCGTCCGGGCGGGTATCTGCGCATCATCAAGTGCGGCTACCGTCAGGGCGACAAGGCGCCGATGGCCTACGTCGAGCTGGTGGACCGTCCGGAAGCCGACGAAGCAGGCGAATAAGCTGCAAAGATCGATGTTGTAGGTTGTATCGATCCCAAAGAAAGCCGTATTCGCATACGGCTTTTTTTATGTCCGAAGATTCACAGGAAGTCCAAAACAAGAGAGAGCAGAGTCATGATCAAATCCTTCCATCCCCCCGTCCGCACCTTGATGGGCCCCGGCCCCTCGGCCGTGAATCCACGCGTTACCGCGGCCATGGGCGCGCCCACCATCGGCCACCTCGATCCCGCCTTCGTGGGCGTGATGGATGAGATCAAGCAACTGCTGCAGTACACCTTCAAGACCAGGAACCGCCTTACCATTCCCGTTTCTGCGCCCGGTTCGGCCGGCATGGAAACCTGCTTCGTCAACCTGCTCGAGCCCGGCGACAAGGCCATCGTGTGCATCAACGGTGTGTTCGGCGGCCGCATGAAGGAAAACGTGGAACGCTGCGGCGCCACCGCCATCGTGGTGCAGGACAACTGGGGCGAGCCGGTCGATCCCGACAAGGTGGAAGCCGCGCTGAAAGCCAACCCCGGCGTCAAGCTGGTGGCCTTCGTGCATGCCGAAACCTCCACCGGCGCGCTGAGCGACGCCAAGACCCTGTGTGCGCTGGCGCAGCAGCACGGTGCGCTGTCGCTGGTCGACACCGTCACCAGCCTGGGTGGCGTGGAAGTGGACGTGGACGGCTGGGGCATCGATGCCATCTATTCCGGCACGCAGAAGTGCCTGTCCTGCCCGCCGGGTCTGTCGCCGGTAAGTTTCAGCGAGCGCGCCGTGACCGCCATCAAGGGTCGCAAGACCAAGGTGCAGAGCTGGTTTTTCGACATGCAGTTGGTCATGGCCTATTGGGATGGCACCGGCGGGCGCACCTACCATCACACCGCGCCGGTCAACAGCATGTACGGGCTGCACGAAGCGCTGGTGATCCTGGCCGAGGAAGGGCTGGAGAATTCCTGGGCGCGCCACGCCCATCACCACCAGGCGCTGGCCGCCGGTGCTGAAGCCATGGGCCTGAATTTCGTGGTAAAAGCCGGGGCACGCCTGCCGCAGCTCAACTCCATCACGGTGCCCGAGGGCGTCAAGGAAGCCGAGGTACGTACCCGGCT
This sequence comes from Hyphomicrobiales bacterium, assembly GCA_035555995.1. GTDB lineage: Bacteria > Pseudomonadota > Gammaproteobacteria > Pseudomonadales > Pseudohongiellaceae > CAILUG01. Next base: position 1,298 of record DATMFX010000304.1, read on the forward strand.
GCTGCAGGACTACAACCTCGAGATCGGCGCCGGCCTGGGCGCGCTTGCCGGCAAGGTATGGCGCGTGGGCTTGATGGGCGACAGCGCCTGCAAAACCAACGTGCTGCTGTTCCTCGGCGCGCTCGATGCGGTGCTGTCGGAAATGAAAGCCCCGATCAACGCCGGCAAAGCGGTGGCCGCGGCACAGGCGGTGTACGGCGCGACGCGTTAAGAACCCACACACAGGCAAGCAGCGTCGCCACGGTGGCGCTGCTGCCATGAAGGCCGGCGCATCGCGTGTGCATCGTGCACGGCGGTGAATGAAAGTGTGCGTGGTGCCGGTCTCAAGCACAGGTCCTTGTGCGGCACGGCCATGAGGGGAAATCAGGTCGGCCGCTCTTGGGGGGAAGGATTGCAGAGACGGCGTGCAATGCATGCTGCCCGCTTCTGCGCTATCAAAACGATTCGATTACATGCAACCTGCCGCGTTTCTGTTCGTGGGCCTGGCGCTGTCCGGCTTTTCCGTATTTTCCTTCGCGCAATCCATCGATATTCCACAACCAGGGAGCGCCATGGGCGAGCGCAAGCGGGTGGAGATCGTGCGCACCGAACTCAGTCCCACGATCGACGGCGTGCTCGATGACGACATCTGGAAGAACGCCACCGTCATCAGCGACATGCACCAGTTCCAGCCGGTGGATCACGGTACGCCCTCGGAACGCTCGGAGTTCTACCTGGCGTACAACGATCGGTTTCTGTTCGTCGCCGCGCGGCTATACGACAGCGATCCTTCCGGCATCAGTGCCAGACAGATGGTGCAGGGCCAGGGCATGCCTTTCGACGACGCCTTCGAATTCATCCTGGACACCTTCAACAACGGCCGCACCGGCTATCAGTTCCAGGTAAACCCCAACGGCATCCGTCGCGAAGGCGTGTACGAAAATCCCAACGCACTCAACAGTGACTGGGACGGCATCTGGCAGGTGGAAAGCCGCATCGACGAACAGGGCTGGACCGCTGAGGTGGCGATTCCCTTCAACACCCTGAACTTCGATCCGGCGGCGCAGGAATGGGGCTTCACCATCGCC
>DATMFX010000305.1:0-5498 GCA_035555995.1 Hyphomicrobiales bacterium
GTTTTCATGAAGGACAAAGCCAGCTGCTGGGCTTGCGCAACGGCTTCCAGATACAGATGCGCCTGTTTCATCCGCAGGCGCCGCACGCATGAATTCGCAGTAATCGCAATGACCACAGGGCGGGTTCTCCACCGAACTCTCGACAGAACCCCGACACCAACGCAACGAAGGAAAGCACCATGAAAGAAGCAGCACTGTTTACCTCCGAATCGGTTTCCGAGGGCCATCCCGACAAGATGTGCGACCAGATCTCGGACGCCATCCTCGATGCCCTGCTCGAACAGGATCCGAAATCGCGCGTAGCGGTGGAAACCCTGGTCAAGACCGGCATGGTGGTGGTGGCGGGCGAAGTGACCACCGCCGCCAACATCAACTACGAAAAAATCATCCGCCAGGTGGTGTGCGACATCGGCTACGACAATTCCAGCAAGTATTTCTGCGGCAACACCTGCGCCGTGCTCAACGCCGTCGGCGAACAGTCGCGCGACATCGGCCAAGGCGTAGATTCCTCGTCCAAGAAGGAACAGGGCGCCGGCGACCAGGGCCTGATGTTCGGCTATGCCTGCAACGAAACCGACGTGCTGATGCCCGCGCCGATCACCTACGCGCACCGTCTGGTGCAGCAGCAGGCCAAGATGCGCAAGAAAAAAGTGCTGCCGTGGCTGCTGCCCGACGCCAAGAGCCAACTGACTTTCCGCTACGTGGACGGCAAGCCGCATTCGATCGACGCCCTGGTGCTGTCCACCCAGCACACCCATGAGGTCAAGAACAAGGAAATCCGTGAAGGCGTGATGGAGGAAATCATCAAGAAAGTGCTGCCGGCCAAGTGGATCGACAAGCACACCAAGTTCCACATCAACCCCACCGGGCGCTTCGTGGTGGGCGGCCCTTACGGCGACTGCGGCCTCACCGGCCGCAAGATCATCGTCGATACCTACGGCGGCTACGCGCGCCACGGCGGCGGCGCCTTCTCGGGCAAGGACCCGTCCAAGGTGGACCGCAGCGCCGCCTACCTGGCGCGCTACATCGCCAAGAACATCGTGGCCGCCGGTATCGCCGCCAAGTGTGAAATTCAGCTGAGCTACGCCATCGGCGTGGCCGAGCCCACCTCGATCCTGGTGGACACCTTCGGCACTGGCAAGATTTCCGACGGCGAGATCACCAGGCTGGTGCGCCGCCACTTTTCCCTCAAGCCTGCCGGCCTGATCGAAATGCTGGATCTGTTGCACCCCATCTACCGCGCCACCGCCTCCTACGGCCACTTCGGCCGCAAGGAATTCTCGTGGGAACAGACCGACAGGGCCGCCGCGCTGCGCGCCGACGCCAAGATCAAGTAACGCAAACGGAGTGAAAAACATCACCATGAGTGCAACCGACTACAAAGTAGCCGACATCAATCTTGCCGCGTTCGGCCGCAAGGAAATCCAGCTGGCCGAAGCGGAAATGCCCGCCCTGATGACGCTGCGCCGCAAATACGGCAAGCGCAAGCCGCTCAAGGGCGCGCGCATCATGGGCTGCATCCACATGACCATTCAGACCGCCGTGCTGATGGAAACCCTGATCGAGCTCGGCGCCGAACTGCGCTGGTCGTCCTGCAACATCTTTTCCACGCAGGATCACGCGGCAGCCGCCATGGCGGCGCGCGGCATCCCGGTGTTCGCCTGGAAGGGGGAAACCGAAGCCGAATACGAATGGTGCCTGGAGCAGACCATCCTCAAGGATGGCAAACCCTGGGACGCCAACATGATCCTCGACGACGGCGGCGACCTCACCGCCGTGGTGCATCAGCAATACCCGCAGATGCTCAGAAAGGTTCACGGCATCACCGAGGAAACCACCACCGGCGTGCACCGCCTGTACGAGATGCTGAAGCAAGGCACGCTCAAAGTGCCGGCGATCAACGTCAACGACTCGGTGACCAAGAGCAAGAACGACAACAAATACGGCTGCCGCCACAGCCTCAACGACGGCATCAAGCGCGGCACCGACATGCTGCTTGCCGGCAAGAAAGCGCTGGTGCTCGGCTACGGCGACGTGGGCAAGGGTTCCGCCATGAGCCTGCGCCAGGAAGGCATGATCGTGAAGATCACCGAAGTCGATCCGATCTGCGCCATGCAGGCCTGCATGGATGGCTACGAAGTGGTCTCTCCCTACAAAAACGGCGTGAACAATGGCAAGGCCGGCGACGTGGACAAAGACCTGCTCGGCAGCACCGACCTCGTGGTCACCGCCACCGGCAACGTCGATGTGTGCGACAAGCACATGCTCAAGGCGCTCAAGCCGGGCGCCGTGGTGTGCAACATCGGCCACTTCGACAACGAAATCGACACCGCCTTCATGCGCAAGGCCTGGAAGTGGGAGGAAGTCAAACCGCAGGTGCATCGCATCGTGCGCGGCAAGCAGAAGGACGGCAGCGACGACTACCTGATCCTGCTGTCCGAAGGCCGCCTGATCAACCTGGGCAACGCCACCGGCCACCCTTCGCGGGTCATGGATGGTTCGTTCGCCAACCAGGTGCTGGCGCAGATCCACCTGTGGGACCGCAAGTTCGCCGACCAGCCGGCGGCGCAGCGCAAAAAACTGCTCACCGTGGAAGTGTTGCCCAAGGCGCTCGACGAGGAAGTAGCCGCCTGCATGGTGCTCGGCTTCGGCGGCGTGCTCACCAAGCTGAACAAGCAGCAGGCCGACTATATCGGCGTGCCCGCCAGCGGGCCGTTCAAGCCGGACAGCTATAAGTACTGAGTATTTGCTCCTGCGAAAAATGCCCGCTTTCAACGCGGGCATTTTTTTGGCGTGCCATCCATGACCGCCACCCCTGCGGCGATCAGAATGTCGGCCAATCCTCTTCTCTTTTACTCATCGTTCTCCAACTGGAACCTCAGGATGGTTTGGATGCCGTCGCGCCTTACGGCCACGCCGTTCTCCACCGCCGGCTGATATTTCCATTCGGAGAGCGCCGCCAAGGCCACTCCCGCGAACGTATCGGTCGGTTGACAGGTTTCCCTGGTTTCCGGCGGCTGCCAGGTGCAGCTTTTCAGCACGGTCGGATCGACGACATTCCCTGCTTCGTCGATGCCGAACTCGAGCTGCACCCACCCCTGCTGCTTGTTTGCCAGCGCCTCGGCCGGATACATCGGATTGACCCTGGTTATGGGGACCACGTTGACAGCGGGGCCCGCGGTTTCCGCCGCGAACACCACCAAGGCGGCCGGCGCCATGCCTGCCAGCGCCAGGACGCTGTAGCACACGGATTTGAATACATGGTGTTGGGGCCTGCTTGCTTGCATCAGCATGAGAATTCTCCTCTTCAAACGGGAGCTGGGATTGCCGAACAGCGAAAATCTCGGGGTCATGTTCGATGCCGCCGCAAGCGGAGCATCGGTGTTGGCGCTTGCCACTTCCAGCAGGCATTCACCATAGGCCAGGGGCGCCACGCGGCGGCGTCCGATCAGCGCTTCGTCGCAGGCGAATTCCTGCAGGCAGTCGAATTCGTTGCGCCAGAGCCACGCGCACGGATTCCAGAAACACAGCACCGTCAGCAATTCCAGCGCGACGATCCATTCGAGGTCGCCATTGCGCATGTGCTGCAGTTCATGCTTCACGGCCAGGCGCAGATTGCGGGGAGAATGCAGCAGGGTCATCGGCAATACCACGAGTCTGGGGCCAAGCGCCCGCGTGGAAAACGGCGCGGTGATGCGTTCGCTGACGAGCAGGCGAATACCGTGCAGGCGCTTCCATTCCGTGGCATCGGCAACGATGCCACGCAGCCTGCGCAGTTGCAGCGCCAGCCTGTTGAATTGCCAGATCAAACCCGCCGCTAGCAGAAGGAGAAGCCCCGTGCCTGGCGTCACTGTCGCCGCACGCAAGGCGAAATCCTGGGGTAGTCGCGCGTCGAATCCCGCGATCGCCGTGATCCCGTCGGTGAACGTCGGTGCCACGCCGCTCAACCAGGGCGAGGCGAGTGGCGCCAGCGCGGTGATTGCCACCAGCCCAAGCAACAGCAGTCTGGCAATGCGCAGCTGCCTACCCTGGTCGACCTCGAACCCCAACAGGCGTGCCAACCGTTTGATCACCCCCCATGACGCGAACGCCACCACCAGCAATACATTCAACTTGAAGTACAGGACCAGCAATGACGCGCTCATCGTCTCACCCCCGCTCTTTCAACAGTCGTTTCAATTCCGCGATGTCCTTGGCCGACAGGTCGTGGTCATCGATCAGCCGGGCCACCAGCGCGGCCGGCGTGTTTTCGAACAATCGTCCCACTACCTGCTCCAGCGTCCGGCTTTCGTAATCCTTCTTGGTGATGGTGGGCGAATACAGATGCGCCTTGCCCTGCTTGCGATTGGCGACGAAGCCTTTCTTCTCGAGAATGCGGATGATCGTGGAAGCGGTGGTGTACGCCATGTTGCGCGTGGCGGGCAGCATGGCTATCACATCGTGCACCGTGGCTTCGTCCAGCTTCCAGAGAATCAGCATCAATTCCAGTTCGGCATCGGTAAGCAGTGTCTTCATGGTTTTCCCGGATTTGCAGGTTGGGCAAAGTTATAACTAAGTGCTTAGTTTTTTGTCAACTAAATTTTTAGTTTTTAATCGTGCGTCGTCATTTCTGCCCGCCCACACGCTTTACCCGCCGCACGTAACGGTTAATGCTAATCGGCTAATGCAATCAATTCGTGAATCCGGGAGAGTGGTGCGCCATGTCTCCGCAGGATGCGACAAATCCACAGCACGGCATCGAGGAGTACGCAGTATGCAGCTGACTCGCTTCAGGGTAACCCACTATCGCAGCATCCAGGATTCAGGCTGGATCGAGCTCGACGCCATTACGGCGTTCATCGGGCAGAACGAAGCGGGCAAAAGCAACCTGTTCGAAGCGCTCTACCGCCTCAATCCCTTCGCACCGGAGACCTACGACATCGACGAAGACTGGCCCGTCGATGACTGGGCCAACAAGGATTCCACTGCCGTGGTCTGCACGGCGCAATTTACGCTCGATGCGGAAGAAAGCGCGGCGCTGCAGGCCGCCGCCGGCAATGGCGCCTGCAATGAAGCGCTGGTACTGACAGGAACCCGTTCCTACGACTCGCCGCCAGGTTTCACGCTCGAAGGCGAAGCGGCCGCGGCCTTCGATGCCGCCAAGGTGGACGCATGGGCCAAGCACCATGTGCCAAGATTCGTCTTCATAAAGGAATGCACGTTCAACGGCGCCCGCATCGACCTGGCCCAGCTCGCCGTCCGCTTGCGCAACACGCCCTGGCACCAGCTTGGCAACGAGGACCGCATTGCCAAAACCCTGTTGGACCTCGCGCAGGTGAACCCCGACGATTTCCTGGCGGAAAACGACAGCGCCGCCGCAGGCACCACGCGCTTTTTCGACAAACGCGCGGCCTCCGCCTATCTCAGCCGCCAGTTCTGCGAGTTGTGGAAGCAGAAAGCGGTGGGCTTTCACCTCGAAATCGACGGCGCCACGCTCGGCATTTTCGCCGAGGACGACG
>DATMFX010000306.1:0-3703 GCA_035555995.1 Hyphomicrobiales bacterium
CAAGGGCGACATCATCGCCATCGACTCGCCCGAGCAGGTGGACGTGAAGATCAACGGCGTGACCAAGTTCCGTGCCCGCATGGGCGAAGTGAACGGCAAGGTCGGCCTCAAGATTCTGGGATAGGAACCGCCATGGCGAACGACAGCGAAACGCGCACCGCGCAGGAAATCCCCGTGCACGTGCAGGGGGGCGGCAATGGCGTGATGCCACTGCCATTGGCCAACATCGAGGGCGCCGCGCTTGCCGCGCCCAAGGCGGGCACGGGTGCCGCGCTGGCGCTCGAGGCCATGCTCGACGTGCCGGTGACGCTGGTGTTCGAGGTGTGCCGCATCGACATCGACATCCGCCAGCTGCTGGAACTGAGCGCCGGCTCGCACCTCGAACTGCGCCAGGTTTCGGTGGATGTGATCGACATACGGCTCGACGACCGCGTGATCGCCTCCGGCGAAACCATTGCCATCAAGCATCACTACGGCGTGCGTTGGGGCGCGCTGGAAATGTACCTGGGCAAGGAGCCGGGCGATGAATAAGGAAGCGCTGGATAACTCCCCGTGGCGGCGCATCGCGGCGTTGCGCGGTGCGCGCACGCTCCGCCTGTTTGCCGCGTGTTGGCTGCTGTGGCCCATGGCGGGCTGGTGCGCCGACGCCGCGCCGATGCCGATGCCGGCGCCGGCCTGGAGCAATCTGCTGCAGGTGCTGCTGGCGCTTGGCTTTACCGTGGGGCTGATCGTCCTGCTGGCCTGGGGGTCGCGCCGGCTCAAGCTGATCGCGCCGCCCACGCCGCAGGTGTTCAGCATCCGCGGCACGCTCGCCCTTGGCGCGCGCGAACGGCTGTACCTGATCGAAGTGGGCGGCGAACAACTGGTGGTAGGCGCCGGACCTGCCGGCCTGCGCAACCTGCACGTGCTGCGCGAACCCATCGCAAGCGAGGGGACGGAAACGGGCGGGCAGGGCGCCCTGGGCGGTTTCGGCGCGGTGCTGGCGCAGTGGTCGCGGGAGCGAAGGTCATGAAGCGCCGCAGTCCTGGTCTTTGGGGTCTGGCCCTGATGTTGCTCGTTGGTTGCGCCAGCGCCATGGCGCAACCCGACCTGACCCTGCTCACGTCCAAGGTGGCGGCCGACGGCAGCCAGAGCTACAGCGTGAGTCTGCAGATCCTGTTCCTGATGACGCTGCTGAGCCTGCTGCCGGCGGCGCTGATGTGCATCACCTCCTTCACCCGCATCGTGGTGGTGCTGGCCATTCTGCGCCAGGCGCTGGGGTTGATGCAGACACCGTCCAACCAGGTGATTCTGGGCCTGGCGCTGTTCACCACGCTGTTCGTCATGGCGCCGGTGTTCGAGCGCGCCTACCAGGAAGGCGTTACGCCCTATCTACAGGAACAGCTCGGCTTCGACGAAGCGCTGCAGAACACGCTGGGCCCCTTCCATCACTTCATGAGCGACCAGACCCGCGACCCCGACCTGGCACTGTTCGCGCAGATGGGCGGCTACGAGGAATTCGCCACGGTGGAGGAGGTGCCTTACCGGGTGCTGGTGCCGGCCTTCGTCACCAGCGAACTGAAAACCGCGTTCCAGATCGGTTTTTTGATCTTCATCCCGTTCCTGGTGATCGATCTGGTGGTGGCGAGCGTGCTGATGTCGATGGGCATGATGATGCTCTCGCCGATGCTGATCTCGCTGCCGTTCAAGATCATGCTGTTCGTGCTGGTGGACGGCTGGACCCTGGTGATGGGCTCGCTGGCGTCGAGCTTCATGGTATGAGGAGGCAACGATGGACGAAAGCGTGATCATGGACCTGGGCAGCCATGCGCTGTATCTCTGCGTGGCCCTGGCGGCGCCGCTGCTGCTTGCCGCGCTGGCAGTGGGCTTGCTGGTGAGCGTGTTCCAGGCCGCCACCCAGATCCAGGAACAGACGCTCAGCTTCATTCCAAAACTGATGGCGCTGGCGCTGGCATTGGTGCTCATGGGGCCATGGATGCTGCAGTTGTGGATCGGGTTCACGCAGGAGCTGTTCCTGCGCATTCCGGAGCTGATCGGCTGATGAGCCTGAGCGAGGACCAATTGCTGGCATGGCTCGCGGCGGTGCTGCTGCCGTTCATCCGCTTTGGCGCTTTCTTCCTGGCGGTGCCGTTCTATGGCGCGCAGAGCGTGCCGGTGCGCATCCGTATCCTGCTGGCGCTGATCGTGGCGATGCTGCTCAGCCCGCAATTGCCGGCGCCCGGCGCGGTATCGCCGTTGTCGGTGGCCGGCCTCTTGGCCATTACCCAGCAGGTGGCGGTGGGCATCGGCATGGGCTTGGTGCTGCAGTTCACCTGGGCCGCGGTATTGATGGCGGGGCATCTGATGGCCACCACCATGGGGCTGGGTTTCGCCTCCAGCGCCGATCCCCAGAACGGCGTGCCGGTGACGCTGGTGGGGCAGTTTTACCTCATCCTTGCCACGCTGTTCTTCCTGGGCATGCATGGACACCTGCTGTTGTTGCAGGTGCTGGCGGCGAGCTTCACGCGTTTTCCGCTGGACGGATTCGTGCTGGACGCCGGCTTCTTCGCCTCGGTGCTGACGTACTCGGCGCAGTTGTTCGTCACGGGCCTCTTGCTGGCATTGCCGGTGCTCACCGGCGTGCTGCTGGTGAACCTGGCGTTTGGCGTGATGACCCGCGCCGCGCCGCAGCTCAACATCTTTTCCATGGGCTTCCCGCTCACCATTTTGGCCGGCTTCTGCCTGATGCTGCTGACCCTGCCGGCGCTCACGCCGGTGCTGGCGGACGTGTTCGCCGATGCCTTTGCCACGCTTGACGCGCTGGCGGCGCCGTGAGGTAAGCGATGGCGGAACACGACGACAGCGCGGAAAAAACCGAAGAGCCCACCGGCAAGCGTCTGGAGGACGCGCGCAAGAAAGGCCAGGTGCTGCGTTCGCGCGAGCTGGGCACGCTGGTGTCGCTGCTTGGCTGTGGTTTGGCGCTGCTGCTGTTGGGGCCGTCCCTGATCGCGGCCTGCGAGCGCATGCTGGGCGCAGCCTTCGTTCTCGATGCCAGCGTGCTGCGCGATGCGTCGGTGCTGCCGCAGCGGCTGCGCCAGGCGGGTATCGACATGCTGGTGGCGGGGCTGCCGCTGCTGGGCTGCGTGGTGGCGCTGGCGCTGCTTGGGCCGGCCTTGCTTGGCGGCTGGATCTGCAACGGCGAGCTGTTGCAACCCAAGCTGGAACGCCTCGATCCCCTGCGTGGTCTCGGACGCCTGTTCTCGCTCAAAAGCCTGGTGGAACTGGTGAAGGCGCTGGCGAAGTTCGGCGTGGTGGCGGCGCTTGCCATCGCGGTGCTGGCGCTGGTGCTGCCGGACATCGTCAAGCTGTCGCTGCTCGAGGCGCGGGTGGCGCTGGAACGCAGCGGCCGCCTGTTCCTGCTGTGCTACCTGGGATTCAGCGCGGCGCTGATCCTGGTGGTGCTGTTCGATGTGCCGTACCAGATACACGACTACCGCCGCCAGCTGCGCATGACCAAGCAGGAGCTCAAGGACGAACTGAAGGAAAGCGAAGGACGCCCCGAAGTAAAGGCCGCGCTGCGTGCGCGGCAGCAGGAAGCCGCGAGCCGCCGCATGATGGCGCAGGTGCCGAAAGCGGACGTGGTGATCACCAACCCCACGCACTACGCCGTGGCGCTGCGCTACGAGCAGGGCGGGGCGCGCGCGCCCACGCTGATCGCGAAAGG
>DATMFX010000307.1:0-4722 GCA_035555995.1 Hyphomicrobiales bacterium
CACGGCGGAGGCGTTGGAATGAATCCGGCATCCTTCAGGGAAATTCTGCGCGGGCGGCGATATGCAGCGGGTACGTCTTACCGCTTGGCTGTTGCCTCGCGCATCCTGGCCGCCACCGTGGGGGGGTATGGGCTTGCCTCACTCGCCAACATCGTCGCGGCGTTGCTGCTTGGCGCATTGGGGGTCAATCTTCCCCAGGCGCTATTGGCCACCACGATGGCAAGTTTTCTATTGTATGCGGCAATCGTCATGGCCGTTTTCCACGCACGTAGCGCGGGAAGGGCATGGGCGTGGTTGGTGGGCGCGGCTTTACCGCTGGGCTTGCTCGTGCTGCTGTTCAGCGAGCGCGGAACGTAATGCGGCCTTTGCTCAGGTCGTACGGAGTCAGTTCCACCTTCACCTTGTCGCCGGTGAGGATGCGGATATAGTTTTTGCGCATTTTGCCGGAGATGTGCGCGGTGACCACATGCCCGTTCTCCAGCTTGACGCGGAACATGGTGTTGGGCAGCGTGTCGATCACTTCGCCGTCCATTTCTATCTGGTCTTCTTTAGCCATTCATCAGTGCCCGGGAAAAGGAAAACGGCGCATTTTGCCTGAATTCGACTTTCATGGCAAAGCAGTATGCCGCAAAGGCTCCCGATCAGGTCTTCAGCCCACCAATACCCATTGCTGGCGGATCAGCATTTCCAGGGGGCGGAACGCAATCTTGTACTTCATTTTGCGCGAGCCGCGGATCCAATAGCCCAGGTAAAGATGCGCCAGCCCCAGGCGGCGGGCTTCCTCGATCTGCCAGAGAATGGCGAAGGTGCCGAGCGAGCGCGGCTCCTGCAGGGGATCGTAGAAGGTGTAGACGGCGGACAATCCCTGCTCCAGGTGGTCGCACACCATCAGGCCCACCAGGCGGCCCTGTTGCCGCATTTCATAGTAGTACGTGCCTTCGCAGCGCTTGAGCAGGAACGAATTGTATTGATCGCGCGAGGGCGGATACATGTCGCCATCGGCGTGCCGCACGGTGATGTAGTGCTTGTAGAGCAGGTAGTACTCGTCGCCGGTGATGTCCTCCACCGCCTGCACCTGCAGATCCTGGTTGCGCTTCATGATGCGCTTGAAGCGCCGGTTCATGACGAAAGAGGGCACCAGCACCCGGCAGGAAATGCACTGCTGGCAATGGCGGCAGTTGGGCCGGTACACGTGCGCGCCGCTGCGGCGGAACCCCAGCTCGGAGAGCCGCGAATTGATGCCCTTGTCTACCGGGCATTCCGGATCGATGAACAGGGTTTGCGCCTGTTCGCCATCGAGGTAGCTGCAGTTGTGCGGCTGGGTGGTGAACAGTCGCAGGTCCTTGAGAGAGGTCATGGCGCGTGTTGCCCACTACTGGGGGTAGCCGATCGAGTACAGGACCATTCTACTGGCCATGCTGGCACCGGCGGAAGAGCGGTGGCCGCAGGAAGCAGCTGCAGGAAGTCCCGGCGTGCAATATTGCGGGCGCCGAGGCTTTCCAGGTGGGGATTGCTCACCTGGCAGTCGATCAGGCGGTACCCCGCCGTCGGCAGACGGTCGACCAAAACCGCCATGGCCACCTTGGAGGCATCGCTTTGGCGGCTGAACATGGATTCGCCGAAGAACACCTGGCCAAGCGCCACGCCGTAAAGGCCGCCGACCAGCGCATCGTCCTGCCACACCTCCACCGAATGCGCGTAGCCGAGCCGGTGCAATTCCTGGTAGGCGCGGCGCATGGGGGGAATGAGCCAGGTGCCGGCACTGCCATGGCGTGGCGCCGCGCAGCCGGCGGTCACGGCGGCAAAATCACGATCGCTGGTCACCGTGAAGCGATCGCTGCGCAGGGTCTTGCGCAGGCTGCGGCTGGCGTGGAATTCGGCGGGGAACAGCACCATGCGCGGATCGGGGCTCCACCACAGCGGCGGCTGGCCGGCTTCGAACCAGGGGAAGATGCCTTGCTGGTAGGCGGCGAGCAGGCGGGCGGGGCTGAGGTCGCCGCCCACGGCAAGCAGGCCGTTCGGCTCGACCAATGCCGTGGCCGGGTCCGGAAACCACACCGAATCCGGATCCAGCCAGGGCAGGGGAAGGGACATGGCGGCGGGCCCGGGACTCAGCTCCGCAGGCTGTCCAGATAGCGCTCGGCATCGAGCGCCGCCATGCAGCCGAAGCCGGCGGACGTGATGGCCTGGCGGTACACGTGGTCGGCAATGTCGCCGCAAGCAAATACGCCGGGCACGCTAGTCTGGGTGGCGTTGCCTTCCGTGCCCGAGCGGATCCTGATGTAGCCGTTGTGCATGTCGAGCTGGCCGTCGAAGATACCGGAGTTGGGTTTGTGGCCCACGGCGATGAATACCGCGCTGAGCGGGATGTCCTGGGTGGCGCCATCGGCGGTCTTGACGCGCACGCCGCTCACTTCGCCGCCTTCACCGAGCACTTCGTCGACGGTGTGGTTCCACAGCAGTTTCACGTTGCCGTTTTCGGCTTTGTCGAACAGCTTGTCCTGCAAAATCTTTTCCGCGCGCAGGCTGTCGCGGCGATGGATCAGGGTGACCTCGCTGGCGATGTGCGACAGGTACAGCGCTTCCTCGACCGCGGTGTTGCCGCCGCCCACCACGGCCACTTTCTGGCCCTTGTAAAAGAAGCCGTCGCAGGTGGCGCAGGCACTTACGCCGCTGCCCATGTACTGTTCTTCGGAAGGCAGGCCCAGGTATTGGGCGGAGGCGCCGGTGGCGATGATCAGGGCGTCGCAGGTGTAGCTGGTGCCCATGCTGCCGTCGAGGCGGAAGGGGCGTTGGCTCAGGTCGGCATTTTCTATATGATCGAAAATTACATTGGTTTCAAAGCGTTCCGCATGATTTTTCATGCGTTCCATTAAATCAGGTCCGGTCAAGCCATGCGCGTCCCCGGGCCAGTTGTCGACCTCGGTGGTGGTGGTCAGCTGGCCGCCCTGTTGCATGCCGGTGATGATTACCGGCTTGAGATTGGCGCGGGCGGCGTAGACGGCGGCGGTGTAGCCGGCGGGGCCGGAGCCGAGGATGATCAAGCGGTGGTGCTGTACTTCGCTCATGGGGGCTTCCTGATTCGAATGGGACGGTTGTGGCGGTAGATGGGGCCGAACCCCTTGGGTTCAAGCCTGTTGTGTCTTTGCCTGGGCGCGATACCTCTGGTGGTGAGAACAGTTTATGATAGCCCCTTCGCGCCGGAGAAGTTCTTCAGGCGTTTCAATCATGTTCAAAGCGTTACAGCACAGGTATTCGTAGTGGCGGCAGGAAGGGAAAAGAATCGCAGGCAGCCCGTGGAACCCCCGGTGCAGGGCTTGCAGCGCCTGCTCATGGTGGAAGGCCTCATGATCGTGCTGCTGGCGCTTGGCATCTACCTGTTCCTGGCGCTGTCCTCCTATTCGCCGCAGGATCCGGGCTGGTCGCGCACCGGCGCCGGCGTGGTGAGCAATACGGTGGGCAGCAGCGGCGCCTGGTTGGCGGACGTGCTGCTGCTCCTGTTCGGCTATCAGGCGTATCTGTTCCCGTTGCTGTTGCTGTACAAGGCCGTGAGCATCTTCCGCGATCGCCACCGCAGCTTCGAACTGAGCTGGGAAGTGGCCAGCCTGCGTCTGGCCGGCCTGGTGCTGGTGGTATTCAGCGCGGCGGCGTTGGCTCGGATGCACTTTGCCTCCAGCCTGCAGGAAAGCGCCGGCGGCCTGCTTGGCCAGAGCCTCAGCGACATGGTGCTGCCGGGCCTGGGCCTGGTGGGCGCCACCTTGCTGTTCCTCACGTTGCTGGTGCTTGGCCTGACCCTGGGGCTCGGCATGTCCTGGCTGAAGCTGATTGATGGCATCGGCCATTGGTCGATGCGTGGTTGGGAATGGCTGGTGTTGCATCTCGGACGCTGGCAGGAGCAGCGCCGCGAGCGCCAGGAGGCCAACCAGTTCGTGCAGAAACGCCGCGAGGCCCTGGAACACTTCATAGAAAAAGACCGCAAGCGCCAGCCGATCGCCATCGCGCCGGTGCGCGAAATGCCCAAGGAACCGAGCAAGCGGGTGCAGAAGGAAAAACAGGGGCGCCTGTTCGATGCGCCGGCGGTGGGCGACCTGCCGCCGCTGAACCTGCTCAATCCCTGGGAAGAACGCAAAAAAGTGGGTTACTCCCCCGAAGCGCTGGAAGCCATGTCACGCCTGTTGGAAATCAAGCTCAAGGATTTCGGCATCGACATCGAGGTGGTGGCGATCAATCCCGGTCCTGTGATCACCCGCTTCGAGGTGCAGCCGGCGCCGGGCATCAAGGTCAGCCGTATCAGCAACCTGGTGAAGGACCTGGCGCGTTCGCTGGCGGTGCCGAGCGTGCGCGTGGTGGAGGTGATCCCCGGCAAGACCGTGATCGGCATCGAGATTCCCAACGAGAAGAAGGAACTGATCTTCCTGGGGCATGTGCTGTCTTCCCCCGAATTCGACAGTGCGCGTTCGCCGGTCAGCATCGCGCTCGGGCACGACATCGGCGGCAATCCGGTGGTGGTGGACCTGGCCAAGATGCCGCATCTGCTGGTGGCCGGCACCACGGGCTCGGGCAAGTCGGTGGGCGTCAACGCCATGATCCTGAGCATCCTGTTCAAGTCCACCCCGCGCGACGTGCGCCTGATCATGATCGATCCCAAGATGCTGGAACTGTCGGTCTACGATGGCATTCCGCACCTGTTGACCCCGGTGATCACCGACATGAAGGATGCCG
>DATMFX010000308.1:0-12642 GCA_035555995.1 Hyphomicrobiales bacterium
TGGATCGTGTCGAGGCAGCGCAGCCCGCCTATCGTGAATTCTGGGCGGCGCTCGCACGCGGCGAAGCGCAAAACGGCACCTTCCGCCGTATCGACGCCGCTGGGCAGGATGTGTGGATCACAGCCTCCTACACGCCGATCCGAGGCCCCGATGGCAAGGTGTGCAAGGTGGTCGAATATGCGCGCGATATCAGCGAACAGCTGCGCATCAACGTCGACAACAAGGGCCAGATAGACGCCATCCGCGCCAGCCAGGCCGTGATCCAGTTCGGCGTGGATGGCACCGTTCTGGAAGTCAACCCGCGTTTCCTCAACGTGGTCGGCTACACGCTGGAACAGATCCAGGGCCGCCACCACCGCTTCCTGGTCGATCCCATCGAGGCCGACCACCTCGACTACGCCCGTTTCTGGCAGGCACTGGCGCGCGGCGAGGCGCAAGCCGGCGAATTCCGCCGCATCGGCGCACAAGGCCGGGAAATATGGATCCAGGCCACCTACACGCCGATCCGCGACAGCCGTGGGCATGTATGCAAAGTGGTCAAATACGCCACCGACATCACCGCCAGCAAGCACACTCTGCTGGAACTGGACCGCATCATCGCCGCCGTGGGGCAGGGCGATCTGGACCAGCGCGCCGACCTCACTGGCGCCACCGGCGACAACCTGCGCCTGCGGCAAAACATCAACCGCATGCTGGACGCCATCAAGACGCCGCTCGACGAAGTGAGCCAGGTCATGGCCGCGCTTGGCCAGCGCGATCTGTCGACGCAGGTGCGCGGCGACTACCAGGGCAGCATGGAAATGATGAAGCAGCACGTGAACCTGGCTGTGCGCCAGCTCAACGATTTCATGCTGCAGGTGCAGGGCAGCGCTTCCCTGGTGCGGCACAGCGCGGAGGAACTGGCACAGGCCAGCCAGACTCTCGGCAGCCGCTCCGAGGAACAGGCCGCCAGCCTGGAAGAAACCGCCGCGGCGATGGAAGAGCTGTCCACCACGGTGGAACAGAACGCCGCCAACGCGCGGCTTGCCGAGGAACTGGCGCGCGAAGCCAGCACCAAGGCGGTGGCCGGGGGCGAGGTGGTGCGCGAAGCCATCGGCGCCATGGCGGAAATCAACGCCTCCAGCCGCAAGATCTCCGACATCATCACGGTAATCGACGAGATCGCGTTCCAGACCAACCTGCTTGCGCTCAATGCCGCCGTCGAAGCCGCACGCGCCGGCGACCAGGGCCGCGGTTTTGCCGTGGTGGCCGACGAAGTGCGCAACCTCGCCGGCCGCAGCGCGGTGGCGGCCAAGGAAATCAAGGGGCTGATCGCCGACAGTACCCGCAAGGTGGAGCAGGGCTCGCTGCAGGTGAACCGTTCCGGCGAAACGCTCGATGCCATCGTGGGCGCGGTCAAGCGCGTCAGCGCCACCGTGAGCGAAATCATGGCGGCCACGCTGGAACAGAGCAACGGCATCGAGATGATCAATCAAACGGTGCAGAACATGGACGGCAACACCCAGCACAACGCCACCCTGGTGGAAGAACTGGCCGCCAGCGGCGAACAGTTGCGCGAACAGGCCGGCCTGCTCAACAGTCACGTGGAATCCTTCGCGCTCTGACCCCGGCGTGGTATCGGGGTAGAATCGCGGGCAGTTTCCCCCACCGCCCGGATTTCAGGCCTTCGCCATGCCCCACGCCCGCTTCCTTTGCCTGCTGATGTTTCTGTTGTTGGGCGGCTGTGCCAGTTCGCTGCCGCAAACAGCGGTATTGGACCCGGGCGAGCCGGCCAGCACCATTTGGCTGGTCTACCGCGACTGGCACACCAGCCTGCTGATCGACGGCGAAGAGTTCCGTCAGTACAGCCGTCAACTGCAGCACGATCCACGGCTGGCACGGGAGCTCGCCCCGGCATTGGTGGTACGCGTGGGTTGGGGCGACGGCGACTACTTCACCGGCAAGAGCAAAACCGCCGGGACAGCCACCCGGGCGCTCTTCGCCTCGCGCCACTCCGCCATGCAGTTCATCGGCTACGAACGCGATCCGCTTGCCGTGATTCCCGAGGACACCCGCGTAAGCTTGCGCGTCAGCCGGGAAGGCCTGGCGGCGCTGGTGGCCTATATCGATGCCTCGCTGGCCACCAACGACGGCGCTGCGCTGCGCTACATGCCCGCCTATGTCGAGAATGCCGGCGTGTTCTTCGAGTCCAGCAAGGCCTATGGCCTCTTCAACAACTGCAACACCTGGACCGGCGAAGCGCTGTCCACCGCGGGATTGCCGGTGCGCAGCGCATTCCGTCTCACCCCGCGCAGCATTTTCGAACAGGCACAGGGCATCGCGGCACAGCAGCAGCTGGCACAGGCGGCGGTGGCGGGGCCATGAGCCTGCGGCTGTCCCGGCTTCTGTGGCGCCTTCTGCTGCTGGCCGTGGGTGCTTACGGTGCGTTGTGCGCGCTGCTGTTCGTGCTGCAACGCCAGCTGCTTTATCACCCGGACACCCACGATATCGGCGCGCAAGCGCAACGCGTGCCCGGCGCCACGCTGCAACAACTGCTCACGCCCGATGGCGAAACGCTCAACAGCTGGTGGGTGTCCCCGACCCGCCCGGGCGCTCCCGTTTATCTTTATCTGCATGGCAATGCCCGCAACCTGGTGGATCGTGCCGAACGGCTCGGTCTGCTGGTGGCGGAAGGTGAAGGATTGCTGGCGCTCAGCTGGCGCGGCTACGGCGGTTCCAGCGGCAGCCCGTCCGAGGCCGGCCTGCGGCTCGATGCGCATACCGCGTATGGGTGGCTGTCCCAGCGGGTGGATCCAGCCGACATCATCATCTTCGGCGAATCGCTCGGCACCGGTCCCGCCGTGGAGCTTGCCGCCACCGTGCCAAGCCGCGCCCTGGTGCTCGATTCTCCCTACAGCTCTATTGCCGCGGTGGCATACGAGCAATACCCCTGGCTGCCGGTGAACTGGTTGTTGCGCGACCGCTTCGACAGTCTTGCCCTCGCGCCACACGTGCGCGTGCCGGCGCTGGTGTGGCATTGCCGCAATGATCGCGTGGTGCCCTACGCATCGGGACAGGCACTCTTTGCCGAACTGGGCAGTACGCACAAGGAGTTGTTGACGATCGAAGGTCGCTGCCATGTGCCTGACATCACGCCACGGCTCGACGCATTGCGCGCATTGGAACGTCTGGCGCTCTGATTTGTTTTTAGAACGTAGATTCCTAGAAGGATTGTTCCGTTTTGTGCAGGTGTGGGGAAAAATCGCGGGATGGCAGTTGACTCTCCGCGCATTGTTCCTCTATAAAAGTGCCCGACTCAAACCATTCGTTCAGGAGGTGTTCGACCAACCACATCCTCATGGGTAGATTTCGAATTACGCTGTGGCATCTCCCTGCCAGCTGCTAATAACAAAAAGACATAATTAGAAAAAATAAAAATATAAAAAATATAAGAGGGGTCAGACATGCATATGTCGTCATGTACCGGCGTTTTCGCACGCCGGTATTCCGCCGTACTTGCCGCTACCATCTCTTCCCTCCTGGCTGTTCAGTCAGCACCCGCCTTGGCGCAAAGCAATGCCAGCGCGGTGGAAGAGCTTACCGTTACCGGTTCCCGCATTCGCCAGTCGGATGGGTTCACCAACCCGGTACCACTCACCACCATGACCAACGCCGAACTGTTCGACTTCGCGCCGGGCAGCAGCGTGGCGGAGCAGTTGGACGTATTGCCGCAATTCTTCGGCAACGTATCGTTGGAAAGCGTGCCCACGGGGCTCACCTCGAGCTCGGGCTCCACGTCATTGGATCTGCGCAACCTCGAAGGCAAGCGCACCCTGGTGCTGTTCGACGGCATGCGTGTGGTGCCGTCTTCGAAGGAAGGGACCGTCAACGTGGATTTCTTCCCCACCGCGCTGGTGCGCAGTGTGGACGTGGTGACCGGCGGTGCCTCGGCGGCCTATGGCGCGGACGCCGTGGGCGGTGTGACCAACTTTGTGATCGACCGGCAATTTCAGGGTTTCAAGCTGAATACCAGCGCCGGCAGAAATGAATTCGGCGACGGCGACCGCTGGAGCCTTTCGATGGCCGGTGGCCGCAAGTTCGGCGAGCGCTTCAACGTGATCGCCTCGTTCGACGCCAGATGGATCGATGGCTTCAGCCGCTCCGCGGAGCAAGTGCCCGAGCAGCAGCGCATCGGTCTCGTGACCAACCCCGCGTGGAAGGCCAGCGATCCGCCGGGCACCAATCCCATCCGCCTTACGTTGCCGCACGTGGCCACCACCGCCAACTCGCCTTATGGCCTCATTCTCGGCACGGGCACGCCGCTGGATTGGCATCGCTTCACGCCCGATGCGTCGAATATCACGCCGTTCGTGCTTGGCAGTCCCTCATCGGTCAGCGGCGCCAACAGCACGCAGAGTTTCGCAGGCGGCCCGGATGCGGAAATCTACAATCGTGCCAACGGCGGCATCGGTGGCACCCAGGCGGAAAGCCGTTCCGGCTTTCTCGGCTTGCAGTATGAACTGAGCGATAGCTTCACCGTGTTCGGCCAGGCCATGATCGGCAACACCCGCGCCGCCGACGTGCTCGATCGCGGCGGTATCCTGTTGTACGGCAACTGGGCGCCCACGGTCTATGCCGACAACGCCTACCTGCCGGACAACGTGCGGCAGATCATGTCGGATTACGATCTCGCGTCCTTCAAGCTGCAGAAAAACGGCAGTTTTCTTGGCGTGCCGGAACTTGGCATCGGCACGGAAGACAGCAAGGCCTTCCATACGCGCTCCTACAGCGCAGGCTTCGATTGGGACGTGCCGATCAAGAACTGGCATCTGCGTGGCGTGGCGCAAAAAGGCGTGAGCCGGCGCTTCAATTCCTTCGGCAGCCGCTGGCGCATGGATCGCGCCTTCCTGGCGATGGACGCCGTGCGCGATCCGAGCACGGGCGCCATCGTGTGCCGGGTGCAGCTGTACAACCCCACCGAGGAACAACTGGCCAATTCGCCGGCGGTGCAGGGGCGCATTTCCGGCCTCAGCACGCAGGGCGCCACCAAGCCGGGCGATCCGGGCGCCATTCCGCTACGCTCGCCGATCGGACTCGACAACACGATTCGTGACTGCATACCGTTCAACGTCATGGGCTCGGGCAACATCAGCCAGGCAGCGCTGGATTACGTGAACGGGCCGTCGCCCAAGATCGGCACGGGCGAGGTGAAACAGGATTTCGCCGAAATCCTGCTCGATGGCGAACTGTTCGAAGGCTGGGGCTATGGTGCGATCAACTACGCGTTCGGTCTCACCTGGCGTGAACAATCGTTCTGGGATGACGCTCATCCCAAGGAAGTGCTGGAATTCGGGCCGCCGCTCAATGATCCCAATCTCGGCATCCAGGGCATTCCGGTGGGCTACACCAGCGGCAGCCCCAACCTGCACTACATCGCCACGCTGCCGATACTCAGCGGCGACATGTCGGTGTGGGAATACTTCGGCGAGCTGAACATTCCCGTGTGGGAAGGCACGGTGCTTGGGCAGGACCAACATTTCAGCGTGGACCTCGCCTACCGCGAATCGGACTACGAACGCAGCGGCCCGGTGGAAAGCTGGAAAGTGGGCCTGGACTACCAGGTGCTCAACAGCGTGCGTTTGCGCTTTACCACCAGTACCGACGTGCGCGAGCCCACGTTCTCCGAGTTGTACGACGCCCAGGGCATCAATGGCGCATTCCGTGATCCGCGCTTCGGCAACGTCGAAGTGCAGACCACCATGCTCAACGGCGGCAACCCCAACCTGAGCCCGGAGGAAGGCGACACCGTCACCGCCGGCATCGTGTGGACACCTGGCGGCTTCCTCGAAGGCCTGCAGGCGTCCGTCGACTGGTACGACGTAACCATCGAAGGCGCGGTAGGCCAGCTTGGTGCGCAGCGCATCGTCGATGAATGCTTCATCAACAACGTGCAGAGCTTGTGCGAGCAGCTCGACCTCGATCCGGCCACCAGTCAGGTCACCCGGGTGTACAACACCTTCCTCAACGTGGCACAGGCCACCGTGGAAGGCACGGACCTGGAGCTGGCCTATCGGTACGAGCCGAACTTCTTCGGCGATCTGTCGGAATCGTTCAGCTTTCGCGGCCTTGCCGGCTACGTGCGCGAGCGTACGGATACGCCGCTTGGTGGTTCGGCCACCGATCGCTCAGGTAACAACGGTTCGCCGGACCTGACGGCCGTGGTCACCGCCAACTA
The DNA here is from genome assembly GCA_035555995.1 of Hyphomicrobiales bacterium. Taxonomy (GTDB): domain Bacteria; phylum Pseudomonadota; class Gammaproteobacteria; order Pseudomonadales; family Pseudohongiellaceae; genus CAILUG01. The sequence continues at coordinate 6,215 of DATMFX010000308.1, forward strand.
CAACGTGGGGCCTTATTCGTTCCAGATGCAGGGGCGCTATACCGATTCGGTGACGATTACTGGCACCTGGATCGAAGGCATCGACGTGGACAAGAACAAGTTGCCTTCCATCACCTGGTGGAGCGCACGTCTTGGCTATACCGGGGAAACCGACAGCGGCAGCACCTGGCGGGTGGGCCTGAACGTGCAGAACGTGTTCGACAAGCGGCCTGTCGCCGTGCCGAACGTCAGCACCCGTTTTGCCATCCAGGGCCTGGCGGGCGACACCTACGGGCGCCGTTACAACCTCAACTTCGATTACAGCTTTTAATTACGGCTTCCAGGTAATCGTTACATCAATGCGGCGGGAGAGGGGCAACCTTCTCCCGTTTGCTTTTTTCTGCAATCAGGGAGCGGCGCTGGCTTCGCCGCGGGTCTTGCCGCGCTTGCGCGTGGCGGTGCGCGGCTTGCGTTCGTCCGGCTGGTCGATCTCTTCCAGCGTGGCCATGAGTATTTCCAGATTGTGTTGCGCGTCCGGGTAGTCAGGGCGCTGTTTCAGCGCTTGATCCAGTGTTTGCCGCGCTTCCTGGTAGCGTCCCATTACCCGCAGCAGGTTGCCGAGGTTGTTGAGCGCTTCGGGGAAGCGCGTGCGCAGCTTGAGTGCCGTGCGGTAGTGCAGCAGTGCCTCATCGCAGCGGTCGAGCAGGCGACAGGCAAAGCCGAGGTTGCAGTGGGCTTCCGGATAGCGGGGGTTGAGCTGCAGGGCGCATTCATAGAACCAGCGTGCCCGGTCCACCTCGCCGCGCTGCTGTAGCAGCATGCCAAGCGCGTTCTGATGCACGGGCGTGGTCGGCGCCATGATGATGGCCTGCTGCAACAGCGGCTGCGCGGTGTCGAGTTTGCCCTGCAGCCGGTGCAGTTCCCCGAGTCCGTACAGCGCCGCCGGCGTATCCGGGTAGCGCACCAATACCTGCTGAAAGGCATGGGCGGCCTGGTTCAGGTGACCCTGCTGCCAGGCCTCGTGCGCGTTGGCAATGCCGGCCTCGGTAGGATTCACACCCGTTTGCTCCTCTTCGAGCTGGTCGATGCGCCGCTCCAGGTGTGAATTGGGGTGGTAGTTGAGCGCGCTGCGATAACAGCGCAGCGCCCGCAGCGGGTTGCCGAGTATCTGCTGCGCCAGCCCCATCTGCGCCAATACCTCGCCCCGAGTCGCCGCGCGCAGGGTGGGCGACTGCCCCGGGTCGTGGTCCAACAAGTGCCAGAGCCGCTGCAGCAGACCGAGCGCGTCGCGGTTGCGCCCGCTGCGGTTGAGAATCAGCGCCTGCCCAAGCAGTGCCGCGGCGTTGTTCGGCATGTGGTCGAGAACGGCGCGGTAGAGCGCCTGAGCGTGCTCGAAATCGAAGGCTCGGAGCAACAGGCCGGCCTGGTCGAGCGAACGCTGGATGGAAGGATTCATGGCAGGCTTCACCTCGGTGGAATCGGGTAGCTGCAGCCCTGCCAGTTTCACGAACGGCAAGACCGAAGCTGATGATACCGGAAGGAAGCACTCACTCCCAAAAAACGACGTTCAAAAATGCGGATGAATGCAGGACACCCACCCGAAAAGGGACACCCACTTTTGGATGAGGTGAATTTGGGACATCCACCTTCAGGAGGGGATGGGCTGGGACACCCACCACTAGACTGGAAGGGAAGACTGGAAAGGACACCCACTTTTAAACGCACTTTTAAACGTGGGGAATTTGGGACACCCACCCGAAAAAGCAGTGGGTGTCCCATGAGGTTTGAAAGTGGATGCCCCCTGCGAAGGTGCACGGAGGCCAGGCGAAGCCTCGAGGGGGTTTATCTTGCGCGGGCGGTTTTGGCTTTGGTTTTGGCTTTTGTGGTCGCCGATGCTTTGGCGCGGGCTTTGAGTTTGCTTCGCGGCTGGAGTTTGGCGGTGGCTTTGGGGCTTGCCTTGGCGGGCTTCGCTTTGGTGACCGCTTTGCGTTTGTCGGCGCTGGCTTTGCTCGTTGCCGGTTTGGCTTTTCCGGCGGGCTTGGCTTTGCTGGAGGGTCTGGCCTTGCCAGTCGAAGCTGACCGGCTGGCTACCTTGGCTTTGCCGGAAACTCCTTGGCTTGCCGCTTTGGCTTTCTTGGTCTTACTTGTAGCAGCGGCCGGGCTTGCTTTGCTTTTGGCCTTGGCCTTGCCGACCGGTTTGGCTATGGCTTTGCCTTTGACCACTGCCTTACCTTTTGCCGCCGTCTTGACCTTCCCTTTGGCTGGTGCCTTGCCTTTGCCGGCAGGCGCGATGCGGGGAGAGGATTTTTTGGCGGAGGGCGCTGCCTTGGCCCGAGTGCCGGCAGCGGCTTCGTTCTGCTTGAGCGATTCGAGGTTTTTCAGCGCGTCGGGGTAGTTGGGACGCAGCCGCAGTGCCTGTTCCAGGCAGGTACGGGCGGCCTGCAGGTCGCCGCGAATGCGCAGCAGGTTGCCGAGGTTGTTGTGGGCTTCGGCCAGGTTGCGGTCGATGCGCAGAGCGGATTGATAGGCAAGCACAGCTTCGTCCAAGCGATTGAGCGCCTTCATCGCCACGCCCAGGTTGCAGTGCGGGGCGGCGTAGTTGGGATCGAAGGCAATGGCACGTTTATAGAAGGTGGCTGCTTTCTCGATTTCGCCACGCTGCTGGAACAGCATGCCAAGCGTGTTCTGATATTCGGCATTGCGCGGCTGCATGATGATCGCCTGCTGGATCAGCGGCATGGCCTGCTGGAACTGCCCCATCTGCCGATAGATGTTGCCGAGCGCGTGCTGGGCGCCGTCGTGGTCGGGATGAATCTTGAGCACGGATTTCAGGTGTTTGACGGCGTCGTCCACACGGCGTTCCCGCAGTGAACGTTCAGCTTTCTGCATGTGGCTGGCGATCGGGTGTTTCTGGCCCGTGCCGCCGCCCAGCGCCTTGATGCGCGCCCGCAGCCCTTCGCTTGGCATCATCCGGTCGGCTTCCGTGTAGCAGCGCACGGCTTCCTCACTGTGTCCGAGAATCTGCAGTGCCAGTCCCATCTGCGCCAGAATTTCGGCGCGGGTCCCGGTTTGCACGCTGTCGGGAGCCTGCTGCACGGCTTTCCATATCTTGCCGAGCAGCTCCAGCGCCTGGGCGTTGTTGCCCGTGCGGTTGTAAATGAGGGCCAGGCCAAGCAGCGCCGCGCCGTTGTTCGGCATCTCCTTGAGCACTTGCGAATACAGGCCGAAGGCTTTCTCGAATTCGAAGGCTTGCAACTGCTTGCCGGCCATATCCAGGATGTCTTGCATGGAAGCGCTCATAAGCCGCCTTTAGTAGTAGTCCAATCCGTCCAACAATGCGAGGTGACGGGGCAATATCACCTTCTCGAAGTCGAAATCCTCGACGATGCCCGCGCGTGCGCGCTTGCCCAGCGTCTGATAGGCATCAGGGCGGGATAATACCGAAACCGCGCTTTGGGCGAGAGCCTTCAAATCGAAAAATGGGACCAGCAGCCCATTGTGTTCGTGCTCGATGAATTCGCGCACGGGCTCGGTGTCGGAGCCAAGCACCACGCAGCCGGCGGCCATGGCCTCGAGCATGGACCACGACAGCACGAAGGGGTAGGTCAGGTACACATGCAGGCGCGACACCTGCAACACCTTCAGGTATTCGCCATAGGACAGCGAGCCGGTAAAGTGGATGCGGCTCAAATCCAGTTTGCCTTCCAGCTCCTGCAGATATTGCGCCATCCAGTTGGGAAAGTTGGTGGGGCGCGGCCCGTAGTGAGCGTCCAGCCCGCCCACGATTACTGTGCGGCAGTTTGGTCGCGCTGCCTGAATCTCGGGCAGGGCGCGCATCAGGCAATGGAAGCCGCGATAGGGTTCCAGGCCGCGGCTGACGTAGGTGAGCACTTCGTCGCCGCGCATCAGCGTGGTGCCGTCGGGCAGCGTTACCGCCGCCTGCGGATCAGGCTGTACCAGATTGGTGTCGATGCCCTCGTGCAGTACCTCGATATGATTATGGTAGATCTCGGGATAGCGCGAACGCTGCCAGTGGGTGGCCGCCAGCCGCACGTCGCAGGCGTCCAGGGCATGTAACTGCACCGTGTTGAGCATGCGGATGCGGAACAGATCGTTGAACGACATGGGAAATTCGGGATCGAAGCCCACGTCGGCACCGCGCGACTGATAGTAGTACTCGAACAGGGCGATGATGCGTGCGTTAGGGAACACCTCGCGCAGAAACAGGCCATCGCCCCAGCCCGGATGCACGTAGATCACGTCCGGCTCGAAGCCCTCCTGCATCTTGTGTTCCAGCAGCACGCGCACCACCTGCTGCGCGCGGCGCACTGCCGCCTCGAAGCTCTTCACGTAATGGTGCGTGGCCTCGCCGGCTGGCTCAGGCAGCGGATAGGTCCAATGCGTGGTGCCGGGCAGCGCGGGGGATTCGTGCAGCCAACGTTCGTCGCCAAGTGAATACACCCCGAAGCCGCGCGCCACGTAGGCCTGCGCCAGACGGAGGAACTGGCCGGGGAAATGCTGATGAATGAAAAGTACGTCCAAGGTGCGTGTCCTGCGGTAGGGCTCAGCGGCGACGCGAAGCTCTGGCGACCGGCGCCGGCCTGCTGCCGCCGAGGCTGCGGTAAAGCGCATGATGGGCCGCGGCGGCGGCCTCCACGGTGGTGTAGTCCGGCAGCCGGGCAATCAGTTGATCGAAAGTGGGTGTCCCATGTTGCGGGGTGGGTGTCCCCTGTGGCGGGTGGGTGTCCCCTTTAGAGTGGGTGTCCCGTTTGGTTTTCTGGAAAGCGGGTGTCCCTTTTGTAGAGTGGGTGTCCTCGGCCGGAAGGTGGCTGTCCTGCGGATCGCCTGGGTTGAGAGTGGGTGTCCTCTCCTGTAGCAGCCGCTGCACCAGCCGGCGCAGCGAGATGGGATCGCGGGCGCGGTAATGCAGGCCGCCCTGGCCGTCGGGCACTTTCTCGGCCATGCCGCCGAGGTCGGGGCACAACACCGGGCGGCCGAACTTGTAGGCTTCCTGGATCACCAGCGGCGAGTTTTCCCACCAAGTGGAACCCAGCACCACCCAATCGGTTTCCGCCATCAGGCGCGGCAGTTCCTCCTGGTCGTAGCTGCCGTGGTAGTGCACGAAATCCGTGTGGTCTTCCAATAACTGCTTGAGCCGCTTGGGGTATTCGCCCTGCATCAGTTCCAGCCCATGGCCGTACACGTCCAGGGACAGCTGCCGACGCAGTGCTTTTGGCAGACCGGCCAGGGATTCGATGATCAGGTCCAGCCCCTTGAATGGGTGCATCTGGCCAAAAAAGGCCAGGCGGGAGCGGCTTTCGCCAGCGGCCAAAGGCCTGGGCGGCAGACGCTGGCCGGCAACGATGCCGTTTTCCAGCACTGTGATACACGGCGCGGGCAACCCCCAGTCCTGATAGCGCTGCGCCAGGAAATTACTGGGCGCTACGAACCGATCCACCAGCTTGAAGAAGCTCTTGAGGTACTGTTCGCGCAAAAAGAAAACGTCCGCGTCGTCCAGCTCGGGCAGGCAGTTGAGGCATTCGCGCGGTTCGTAGCGGTAGCAAAGCCGACCGTCGGTTTTCACCATGGTGCCGTGGTTCAGGCAGATGGCCATGTATTCGTGCAGGGTCAGCAACAGCTTGGCGTTGGGGCAGGCGTTGCGCGCCACCCGCAGCAGCTCCACGCCCAGCTTGTAGTAGTGGTGAAAGTGGACCACGTCCGGGTTTATCTGGCGCAGCAGCCGCGCTACGTCATGGTCGGGGCCAAGCTCCACCGTGGCCACCAGCTGTTCCTCGCTGGCTTCGCCGGCAATCAGGTATTCACGCGGCGCCACCATGGCCAGCGGCGTGCCCAGATGCAGCAGCTTTTGCGGCGCGCGGGCGATGAACCACGCGTCCACGCCGGGCAGCGCGTCCAGCCCCCGGTACAGGTTGTAGGCAGCGATTTCGCCGCCGCCCTTGCCGAAGCGTGGGTGTCCATGGCTGATCACGACTACACGCATGCTCAGGCCTCCACCAGCGTTTCAGGATCAGGCAGGGCGCCGCTGCGAATGTGGTTGCGGTAGCGCCAGGCGTTGTACAGCGTCAGGAGATCGCGCTCGTCCACCTGGTTGTCACCCAGGTATTGCGACTTGCGTTCCAGGTGCCACAGCCGCGCCGCGGGCACCACGAACAGCTTGCCGCCGCGTGCGCGCAGGGCCAGGGAAAAGTGGCTGTCCTCGAAATCGCCCACTACGTAACCTTCGTCGAAACCGCCCACCGCCAGGTAGTCGGCCTTTTTCAGCAGCAGGCAAGCCCCGGTAAGCATCGGCGCGGCAACCGGCGTATCGCCGCCGCTCCAGGCCACGCCCTTGCCGGGATGGTGGCTGAACACGAAACCGGGGTAGGCAAACTGCCGCATCGGCGCCATGCCTCCATGCTGCACTGAACCATCGGCGAACTGTAGCAGAG